>QJYK01000068.1 GCA_003248075.1 Gemmatimonadota bacterium
GTCGTAACGGAGCTCGTGACGCTGCTCGCGGAGCGACCCGAGCTTCGCGAGGCCCTCGCGGCCGGGATCGAGGCGGCCGCGGTCCCGGAGATCGAGGACGTCGACGCCTTCACCGACTACGTGGGCGCGCTCGTGACATGGATCCCCGTCGAGCGGGAGGCCGTGCCGCGTGTCCTCAGGATCCACTATGTCGTGAACCACGCGCCCGACGACGCGCTGAACCGGGACGATGACTTCGCGGAGTGGATGAGTGGGCTGGCCGAGGCGTGGGGCGCCTTCCTGGACTCCCCGGCGTCGGCAGCGGGCATCGAGTCCTTCGCCTCCATGCCTGACTACAATGCCGACGACTTCGTTCCCGGCCCGAGCGGGTGGCAGACGTTCAACCAGTTCTTCGCGCGGCAGATGCGCCCAGGACAGCGGCCCATCGAGGCCTCGTCGGACGACGGCGTCATCGTGTCGCCGGCGGACGCCATCTTCATGGGATCGCACCCCATCGGCGATGCGTCGACGATCACCGTGAAGGGCGTCCCGTGGCGCATCGCCGACCTCCTGGACGGGAGTCCCTACGCGGACGCGTTCGAGGGTGGCCTGTATGCCCACAGCTTCCTCCGCGTCACCGACTACCATCGCTACCACGCGCCGGTGGGCGGGGTCGTGCGAGAGGTCCGCAACGTCCACGGCCGCGTCTACATCGACGTGGTGAGGAACGAGGACGGGTCGTTCAGCGGCGCAAACGGGGACACCTACCAGTTCAACCAGGAACGTGGCCTGGTCGTGATCGAGTCGCCCGAGGTGGGGCTGGTCGCGCTCGTGCCCGTGGGCATGTCGCTCATCTCCTCGGTGGTGCTGGAGCCGCGGGTCGGGGACGTGCTGAGGAAGGGCGAAGAGTTCGGGTACTTCCAGTTCGGCGGCTCCGACATGGTCATGCTCTTCCAGAAGGGCGTGGTCCTGGAGGCGGAGCCGGGGACCCGGTACCTCATGGGGCAGCGGATCGGGAGAGTGGAGGACGGCTGAGGACCGTGGCGGACCACGGCCACTCAACTGGACGTCCGGGGCCCCCAGACCGCACTGTGTCGCATGCCGAGCCTGCCCGCCACCACCCGCGCCCGTGGCTTCCTCCACGAGCTGAAGCGCCGAAAGGTCTATCAGGTCGGCGCCGTCTACGTCGTGGTGGGCTTCGCCGTGGCCCAGGGCGCCCAGTATCTCTTCGAGATGGCCGGGCTCCCCGTCGTTGCCTCGCGGGCCGTAGCGATCGTCCTGCTCCTGGGGCTGCCGGTCGCCCTGGTCCTGGCGTGGGCCCACGAGGTCCGGCCGGAGGAGGCATCGCCGCCGCCACCGGTCTCCTCCGCCGTGCTTCGGCCCGTGTCGGCGGACGCAGTCGCGGCTCGACGGAGCGGCGCCTCCATCGTTGTGCTCCCGTTCGACAACATCTCCCCCGATCCGTCCGACGCGTACTTCGCCGATGGCCTCACCGAGGAGATCACGGCGAGCCTCTCGTCGATCCACGATCTCCGGGTCACATCCCGGACCTCGGCGACCGTGATCAAGGGGGCGGGGAAGGACACCCGCGCCATCGGGGCCGAGCTGGGCGTGGGCTACGTGCTGGAGGGAAGCGTGCGAAAGGCGGGGGACGCGCTGCGGGTCACGGCCCAGCTGATCCGCGCCGACACCGACGAGCACCTCTGGACCGAGCGGTACGACGGACTCCTGGCGGACGTCTTCGGCATGCAGGAGCAGGTGGCGCGCTCCATCGTTCGCATCCTCGAGCTCCACCTCGCCCCGGACGAGGATCGGCGGCTCGCGGCGCGCCCGATGGAGGACCTGAGGGCGTACGAGTCCTACCTGAAGGCGCGCGAAGAGTCACTCCGCTGGACGCGAGGGGCGCTCGAGCACGCCCTGGAGCTCTTGGAACGGGCCCGGGCCCGGGCCGGGGAGAACGCGGTCATCGAGGCGGGCATCGGATACGTCTACTCCCAGTTCGCCAACATCGGCGAGCACGACCGCGACTACATCCCGCTCGCCGAGCAGCACGCGCGCCGCGCGCTGGAGCTCGATCCAGACAACCCGGAAGCGCATATGGTGCTGGGCTTCCTGTACCAAGAGGGCCTCCGAGACGTCGACCTCTCCGTGCACCACCTGCGTCGCTCGCTCGAAGGCAAGCCGGACGACCCCCACGCCCTGACCTGGTACATCATCGCGCTCTCCGCGGCCGGCCTCAACGACGAGTTGAGCGCGGCCGCGGCACGCCTGATGGAAGTGGACCCCCTGACGCCCATGTCACACGGCATGCTCGGCTATGCGCTTCAGGTCCACGGTGATCTGCTGGGTGGGCTGGAGGAGATAGAAACGTGGCGCCGGAGCTCCCCCGGCGGATCGGCGGCGAGCATGTTCTATGCCCACGCGCTTGCGACGGTGGGACGGCACGACGAGGCGCTGACGATCCTGCGGCACGAGTTCGCGTCCGATGCCCAGGACGATGTAATTCACTTCATGGCCCGCCTGCTCAAGGCGGCGCTGGAGAAGGACCCAGCGGCGATGGACGCTGTCCTGACCGAGGACTCCCTGGCCAAAGCGGCTCGGGATGTGCAGCTCACCTTTTACACGACGACCTTCCACGCCCTGGCCGGCCGACGGGCCGAGACGCTTCGGTGGCTCCGCAAGACGGTGGACGCAGGTTTCAAGAACTACCCCTGGATGGCCGAGCACGACCCGTGGATCTCACGGTACCGGGACGATCCGGACTTCCGGGACTTGTTCGAGGAGGTGCGGGCGGCGTGGGAGGCCGAGAGGGCGTAGTAGGGAGCACGCGCGGCGGCACCACCGCTTGCCGCCAGCGCGGGACGGTCCGCATTCTGGCGCATCGCAGCCTCTCTCACGTGGAGACCTCCCATGGCGGATCGACCCATCTCGAGGCGCACGTTCGTGCACGCAGGAGCCGCGCTTCCCCTGGCCTTGGGCCTGCGCCGGGACGGCCCCGTGCCACGGGCCCTCGCGACCGGTCGGGACGACCCGGGGACCTTGGTCAAGCTCATGGGAGACGGGCCTTCCCAAACTCCCGCGGAGTACACGCAGCTCCTCTCGTCCATCCTGTCCCGAGGCGAGATCGAGCCCGATTATTACTCGAACGGCGGGGTGGTCGAAGCGCTCGAGAAGCGGATGGCGGCGATCCTCGGGAAGGAGCGAGCCGTCTTCCTGCCGACCGGGACGCTGGCGAATCACCTGGCAGTTCGGATCCAGGCCCGCGGTCGGGCCCGGGTCCTGGTCCAGCAGGAGAGCCACCTGTACAACGACTCGGGCGACTGCGCCGAGGTCCTGAGCAACCTGAACCTCGTGCCGCTCGCTCCGTCGCGCGGCACCTTCACGCTGGAAGAGGTCCAGGCGCTCGTCACCCGGTCCCGCGGAGGCCGGGTGCCCCGGGAGGTCGGCGTGATCGTCATCGAGTCGCCGATCCGCAGACGGCTGGGGGAGCTCTTCGACTACGGCGACATGGGGCGGATCTGCGACTTCGCCCGCCATGAGGGGATCGCGACCCATCTGGACGGTGCCCGCCTCTTCATGGCCTCAGGGTACACGGGGATCACACCGGCCGAGTACGCATCCCGCTTCGACACGGTGTACGTCTCCATGTGGAAGTACTTCAACGCCCCGTCCGGCGCCGTCCTGGCTGGGCCCGCGGCACTCCTCGACGACCTGTACCACGAGCGTCGCATGTTCGGCGGTGGGCTTCCGTACGCCTGGCCCCTCGCGGCCGTGGCGCTCCACTCCCTGGACGGCTTCGAGGCACGGTTCGCGGCGGGCGTGGAGGCTGGCCGGACATTGAAGCCGGCGCTGAACGCGCTCCGTGGTCTGTCGGTGGAGGAGGTCCCCAACGGATCCAACGTATTCCGGCTCCGCGTCGAGGGGCCGGACGCCGGGCGGCTGAGGGCCGGCCTGGAGGCGAAGGGGATCCTCCTTCCGGCTCCCAACGCGAGCGTCGGAGGCTTCGTACTGTCCGTGAACGAGACGCTCGCCCGCCGTCCGGTGGCAGATACCGTGGAGGCGTTCCGAAGCGCCGTGTCGGCGTAGGCTTCGGCGGCCTCGTCGACCGCCGGCCTCCGGCCGTTCAGTCCCCTTTGAGCACCCTCGCCGGATCGACCGCCGCCGTCCGCCGCGCCGGTAGCCATGCCGCCACGCCCGCGGCGGCCAACATCGTCAGCGTGACGGCCAGGTAGGTCAGGGGATCGCCAGGCTCGATCCCGAACACGAAGCTCTCCATCACCCGGGAGGCCGCGCGCGCGACGGCGACCCCGACAGCCAACCCGAGCGCGGTCGGCACGAGCGCGTGACGCACCACGCGCCCGACCTCGCGACGGGCCTTCGCGCCCAGCGCCATGCGGATCCCCACCTCGCGTGTCTGCTCGGATAGGAAGTGGGCAACCACGCCGGAGATGCCGATCACCGCCAGGAGGCCGGCGAGGGCCGCGAGCGCCGCCATGAGGATCATGCGCAGCCGGATGTGGCGTATGCCGTCACGCAGCATGCGCGCGAGCGTGGTCGCCTGCGCGACCTCGAATCCTGGATCGGCGGCCGTCGCGGCCGCGCGGGCGGCGTCGAGGACCGAAGCCGGGTCGCCGTCCACGGACATCGTGACGTAGAACGCGGACTCCGGCCGGTGCCAGATGGGGGAGTAGAAGGTCGGCGCGGGCTCCTGGAACGTCGACAGCTGCCGCGCCTCTCCCACCACACCGACGATCTCCCAGGGCGTCGGCTCGTCCCCGCTGCCGGTCAGGACGTGCTGGCCCACGACGTCGGCGCGCCCGAAGAGCTGCACGGCGAAGCTCTCACTCACGACGGCCCCCGGCACGGTTGCGCTGGCGTCGCCCTCCTCGAAGCCCCGGCCGGCCAGGATCGGAATCCCCAGCGACTCGAAGTAGCCGGGGCTCGCCCTGAGCGAGGTCACCGAAGCGGTGCGGTCGGGATCCGTGCCCTCGGGTCGCGCGTGCACGAGCAGAACGCCGCCCTGCGAGGGCAGAGTGGACGCGGCGCCGGCCGCGGACACGCCCGGCAGCGCCGCCATCCGCGTCAGCAGCGCGGTCGTGGCGCGCGCGATCTCCCCCGGCTCCGCGAATCGGTGGCGATCGGCCTCGATCTCGAGCACAGCCACCCGATCCGTTTTCATCCCCATGTCCACGCGCGTCGCCTCCAGGAAGCTCCGGCCCAGGAGCGCGGCGCCCGAGACGAGCACGACAGTGAGCGCTCCCTGCACGCCGAGCAGGAGCCGCTGGCCGCGGCGCGCCCCGTCATTGCGAGTCGACCCACGCGTGCTTCCGAGGGCGGACGCGGGCGCCCGCCGCGCCGACCCGACGGTCGGGCCCAGCCCGGCCACGAGCGTGGTCGCCAGCGTCGCGACGAGTGAGAAGAGCAGCACGGTCGGATCGAGCCCGATGGCGCCCTGCCGGGGTAGGCCGCGCAGCGACGCCGACAACGCGTCCACGAAGGGATCGATCGACAAAGCGGCCAGGAGCACGCCGAGTCCGCCGCCTACCAGGCCGACCACCAACACCTCGGAGAGCACCGCCGCCGCCAGGGATCCCGTGCCCGCGCCCAGCGACGCCCGTACGGCGAGCTCCTCGCGCCGACCCGCGGCGCGGGCCAGGAAGAGGTTGCCGAGGTTCACGCACGCGACGAGCACGACGAGCAGCGCGGTTCCGAACAGGAGCTGGATGCCGCCCTTGACGCTGCCTACGACACTTTCGTAATGGGGGACAGCGCGTCCACCGAAGCCCGCCTGGGAGGCGTCGGCCTCGCCCAGGCGTCGAGCGATGGTCTCGAAGAACTCCGTCACCTCCGTCGCCGACGCCCCCGGGGCCATCCGCGCGAGACCGTACATCGGCCAGTCGCGAGCTTCCTCTCTCACGGGTGCCCAGAGGTCACCCCGGTCGTCGCTCGGGAAGAAGAAGCCGGCCGGCATGACGCCGATCACCGTGTACGCGTCGTCGCCGAACCGGAAGGTCCGGCCCAGGACCTCGGGGTCTCCGCCGAAGCGCGACATCCACGCTTCGTGGCGCAGGACCGCGACGGGCGCGGATCGAGCGAGCTCGTCGGCGCTCGGCAGGCGGCCTTGCGCGGGTGCGACGCCGAGGGTCGGGAAGGTCTCCGCGTCGATCATGATCATGGCGCCGTCCTCGTCGGAGCCGTCGCCGGGGTCGAGGGGGAGGAATCGGTACGTGTAGCCGGTCACGCCGACGACGGGACCCGGGGCCTCGCGGAACGCCGAGATGTGAGGCGGGGTCGGGACGTACACGTCCCACGACCGGCGCAGTAGATCGTTGTCGCTCTCCCGCCACTCGTCGCTCGTGAGGTACACCGTGACGAGACGGTCGGGGTTCTCGTACGGCAGGGGGGTCAGCAGCACGCCCTCGACCACCGAGAAGAGGAGCGTGGCCGCCCCGATGCTCAGAGCGAGCGTCGCCACCGCGACCCCGGTGAACGATGGCCGCCGCAACAGCGCGCGCATGGCGACCCTGAGGTCCATCGACATCCCACCCATCCATCCACCTCCCGGTCGTATGCTCCCCGACGACTCCGTCTCACGAAGCCGACCGATGTGCCTGCGCAGCGCCAGGTAGGGCAGCGTCAGAACCGTCCGCCGGTACCACCACCGGGCCCGAGCCGGAGACTCGGCAGCGCGCCGCGCGAAGCCCTCGGCGAGATCGCCCTCCAGAGACTCCGAGATCTCGTGACGCGGGAGCAGCGCCCGCATGAGCGCGCGTGTCACCGCCGGTGGCCGTCTCACGATGTGGCGGTGTCCGGCGCGGGCACGCCGTCCCACATCCGGTCCAGGATGCGCCGGCTGCGATGCAGGGCCAGCAGGCCGTCCTGCGTGACACGGTAGAGACGCTTGGCCTTGCCGCCGCGCTCGGGGGTCGGGTCACCCATGGTCGAGGTGACCATGCCGCGCTCCTCGAGGCGCGTCAGCGTGACGTAGATCGAGCCGAGGGCGGCGCTGCGTTCCCCGCGCTCCGCCAGCACCTCCTGCACCGCGCCGGCGTGGGCGTCGTCGCCCGCCTGCACGACCGAGAGCAGCAACAGCTGCTCGAGATCGGTGAGTCGCTGCGTTTCCATTTTTCTTAGATATTAAGAAAAACGATGGAAGGCAAGGGTGGCGGACCCACGATCCCGTGCCCAGTGTTCCGCATCGTCAACACCATTGCAGAGCTGATCGTCGGGCCCTCCGGTCCCCTGGGTCTCAGCACGCAGTCGGGTCCGTGTGTGCTTGAGTCGAGGACCGAGGCGCACGAGAGCTACCGCTACGACTGCCAGGGCGCCGCATACTGGTTCTTTTTCCGCCGCCGCCGGCGGCTGGGGTCTCGCTCGCCGTGGAGGAGTCGCGGCTGGGGCAGGCCACCTGCGCAGAGTACTGGGAGGACGCCCAGGGGAGACCGGTCTGCGTCCGGCAAGAGCGAGCGCTGACGAGCCGGATGCGCAGGGTCAGCGCCGGCCTCCACATCACGCGCTTGAGCTGAATCGAGGGCGCAGCGCTCGGAAGCTCTTCAGCGAGCCGAATGCGGGGCGGGGTCCTGCGGTGGTCGGGCATCTGGTCATGATGGACCGGTACCAGGAGGCGTTGGCCGAGGCAGAGCGGGTGGTGGAGCGGTTTTCCAATGCTCCGATCCACATATTCAGGGCCATTGCCTATTGGGAGTTGGGCAGGGAGGAGGAGGCCTTGAGCGACCTCCGAGTCGCGGTGGGCAGGCGACCCACCCTGCTCGACTCGTTGAAGGCCGGTTACGAACGGTCCGGCCCCAGGGGCGCCGTCGCCGCCGCCGCGGGCGCCGCGGCCCGGAACGCGCGCGAATCGGGGGCGGGCGCCTTCGGCGTGGCGACGTGGTACGGGCGGGCACAGGACGCCGACAACGCCATGGAGTGGCTCGAGCGCGCCTACGAAGATCGGACCCCCGATCTCATCTACATCGCCTTGCGGCCCGAGCTGCGCTTCCTCCGCGGGGACAGACACCCGCTTCCAGGAGCTGCTTCGCCGGATGGGGTTGGAGGCGGTCCGTTAGGCCGATCGCTCGTCGCCCCTGCCCTCAGGCTCCCTACCGGGGGCCCAGCTCGGGACGAACCCCCGTCCCCTCGAGCTCGTCCTCTCCGGAGCGCCAGGTGAACCGGACCGGTCGGCCCGTATCGTCGAGCTCGAACTCGATGAGGGGCGCCCACCTCGGGTCGTACTCCGCGAGCTCGCCCGCTATGGCGAAGCCGATCGTGTACGTGCCTTCGCCCCGTGGCAGGAGGAGCTGGCTGTAGGCCTTGGCCTGCTCGCGCACGGCCGGGTCGGTGAGCGACGCGATCCACGCCTCGTCCGCCGGATCGACGAAGGACACCGTGCCGCTCTCCCGGTCCCATTCGAAGCGGATCACCCGTGGCCGCTCCGTGGCGAAAAGGCCGTCGTAGTACTCCCGCAGGCCGTCGCGGCTCTCCGGGCTCCGCTCCGCCGCCCGAGCCAGCTGCTGGTCGACCTCCTCCTGCGTCGGCAATGACGGCGTGTCATCGTACAGCCATTCGCCGGCCAGGGCCGAGGCCTCTTCGGGCGTGAGCGTCATGCGAATGCCCGGGTCGACGCCCAGCGCCATGGGGACGCGCGCGTTACCCCAGTTGAGCTGCAGCTCCGCGCTGGCGAGCCTGAGCTTGTCGATCGTGAACGTCAGCGTCTCCACGAAGTCTGGGGACTCACCCGGCGCGAGTGGAATCCGGTACAGGGCGTCGTCCAAGGAAGGATGATTCCCGTGGCCCCGGACCGTGTCGGAGTGGACCAACAGCGTCCACGGCTCGTGCTCCAGCACCTGGATCCAGAGGCCGTACTTTCCGGTGGGGATGGCGATGCCGTTGAGCGAGATCCCCTTGGAGACGCGCAGCGTAGTCACGTAGTTGGCGCCCGGCGTCCACACCTCCCCCCAGGTCACGATCCCCCCGAAGATCGGGGTGCGCCCCCGGACCGAGGGCCGGTAATACTCCACCTCGATCTCTGTGCCCGAGATGGCCTGTCTGAACGTCGCCTTCTCGCTCGCTTGGATCTGGGCGCCGCCGGGCTGGGGCGCCGAGAGACACAGGGCCACGATCAGGGGCGCGCCTGCGCGGAGCCCGCGTAACGGAAGCCGAGGGACCATGTGGATATCTCGGGGGGACTGGAGCCGATGTCGCCGGAAAAGCTGTCGAACCGCACCGGTGGAGCGCAATGTCGTCGTGCCTTGCCCGCCACCCCCCCGCCGGCCCAGCTTGGCGACCCACCATCCGCAAGCTCGTTCCCGCAGGAGGCGCCATGCCTTCCCGTGACCCCCAGGGCCACTCCGTGGACCGTCGTGACTTCCTGAAGATCTCGGGCCTCGGCACCGCGGCGCTCGCGGCGGGGGCGGCGGGGGGCTGCCAGGCCCCCGGGTCTCCCAGCGGCACGCCCGTCGAGGGCGTCGGCACCGAATGGTGGGCGAACCTGTCGTTCGAGCTCGAGGAGAAGTCGATCGCGGAGCTCCAGCAGGCGATGACGGACGGGACCTGGACGGCGCGGCATCTGACACGCCTGTACCTCGACCGGATCGCGCAGCTGGACCGGGAAGGTCCGCGCCTCCGGTCGGTGATCGAGACGAACCCGGAGGCCACGGACGTCGCGGAGCGACTCGATCAGGAGCGGCGCGACGGAAACGTGCGTGGGCCCCTGCACGGGATACCCATCCTGGTGAAGGACAACGTCGACACGGCCGACCAGATGACGACCACGGCGGGATCCATGGCCCTGGAGGGACATCGCGCGGCGCGCGACTCGTGGGTGGCGGAGCGGCTGCGCGCCGCCGGGGCGATCATCCTGGGGAAGGCGAACCTCTCCGAGTGGGCGAACTTCCGTTCGACGCGATCGTCCTCCGGGTGGTCGGGGCGGGGAGGACAGTGTGCGAACCCCTACGCACTCGATCGCAACCCCTGCGGCTCGTCGTCGGGCTCGGGGGCGGCGGTGTCCGCGAACTTCTGCGCCGGC
Source organism: Gemmatimonadota bacterium (assembly GCA_003248075.1). Classification (GTDB taxonomy): domain Bacteria; phylum Gemmatimonadota; class Gemmatimonadetes; order Longimicrobiales; family Gaopeijiaceae; genus SZUA-318. The sequence goes on from QJYK01000068.1 coordinate 10,004, forward strand.
GCCATCGGCACGGAGACCAACGGATCCGTGGTGTGTCCGGCGTCCATCAACGGCGTGGTGGGCATCAAGCCGACGGTGGGCCTGGTGGGCCGTTCGGGCATCATCCCCATCGCACACAGCCAGGACACGGCGGGCCCCATGTGTCGGACGGTGGCGGACGCCGCCGCGGTGCTGGGTGCGCTTACCGGCGTGGACCCCCGCGACGGGGCCACGAACGCATCCCAGGGGAACAGCCGGACGGACTACGTTCAATACCTGGATCACGACGGGTTGCGAGGCGCGCGCATCGGCGTCGACCGGGCCATGTTCGGGAACGACGCGCGGGTCGACGACCTCATGGAAGAGGCGATCCGCACCATGGCCTCAGGGGGCGCGGCCATCGTGGACGACGCTTCCATTCCCACCCGCCGGGAGATGGGCGGGCCCTCCTATCAGGTGCTTCTGTACGAGTTCAAGGCCGACCTGACCGCGTACCTGCAGGCCGCGGGTACCCCCAACGGGATGGCGTCGCTGGCCGAGCTCATCGCCTTCAACGACGCGAACGCGGACCGGGAGATGCCCTTCTTCGGCCAGGAGATCTTCCTGGCCGCCGAAGAGAAGGGCGACTTGGACAGCCCCGAGTACCGAGAGGCGTTGGCCACCATGCACCGTCTTTCGCGCCAGGAGGGCATCGACAGGGTCATGGAGCAGCACCAGCTCGACGCCATCGTGGCGCCCACCACCCTTCCGGCCTGGCCCATCGACCTCGTGGGGCGCGACGGCTCCAGTGCCGGGGCCTCGGGGGCGGCCGCGATCTCGGGGTACCCGAGCATCACAGTGCCCAACGGCTACGTGCTGGGGCTGCCGGTGGGCATCCTCTTCTTCGGGCGCGCCTGGAGCGAGCCGACGCTCATCCGACTCGCGTACGCGTACGAGCAGGCATCCCAGCACAGAACCGCGCCGAGGCTTCCGCTCAGCCTGAATCTGAGGAACGCCATCTAGGGTGCCGGAGACGCTGACCTTGCGCGCCATCGGGCTGCCCTGCCTTCGTTGAAGGATCCCCTCGTTCCAGGAGCAGTCTCGATGGCGCGTATGCGCTTCGTCCCCCTGTCCGTGTTGGCCCTCGTCGGGTCGGTGCCGGCGCTCGCCGCCCAATCCGGTCCCGACGTGCTGATTCCCGCCGGCGTCGACCCCGGCCTGCCGGTCGCGGACGCGAACGACAACCGGATGGCGGCCGGCGCGCTCCGGGACGGGACGCTGGAGATCGGCCTGAGCGTGGTGCGTGCGGCGTGGCACCCGGAGGGACCCGGAGCGCCCGGGCTCAAGGTCGCCGCCATCGCGGAGACGGGCCGCGTGCCCTCGGTGCCGGCGCCGCTGATCCGCTTGGAGGAGGGCACCCGCGTCCGGGTCACGCTCCACAACGAGCTCACCGACACGTCCGTCGCGTTCTTCGGGCTCTACCCGCGGCCGGGCCCCCGGGACAGCGTGATCGTGGCGGCCGGCGGGACGGAGGTCGTCGAGTTCGTGGCGGGTGCGCCGGGAACGTACTTCTACCGGGCGCGAGAGGGGCCGCCCCGGGAGCGGGGGGATCCGCGGGAGAGGGAGCAGCTCGCGGGCGCGCTCATCGTGGATCCGGTGGGTGGATCACCACCCGACCGCGTCTTCGTGCTGAACGTGTTCTCGGAACCTGTCGATACGTCGGTCACACCGTGGGGCGGTCTGGAAGGCGTGACCATCAATGGGCGTGAGTTCCCGAGCACCGAGCGTGTCCAACTGCAGGTGGGAAGGACCGAGCGCTGGAGGGTGGTGAACGCGACCATCCGGGAGCATCCGATGCACCTGCACGGCTTCTTCTACGACGTGCTGTCGCGAGGCACCCGGGTCGCCGATACGGTCTACGCGGAGGCCGACCGCCGAAAGGTCGTCACGGAGTCGATGCAGGCGTTCACGACCATGACGATGGAGTGGACCCCGACCCGGCCGGGCACCTGGCTCTTCCACTGCCACCTCTCGTTCCACGTGACGCCCAGGCTGCGCCTGCCCACCGCTCCGGGCGTCCCGCCTGCCCATCATACTGGCGCACACATGTCGGGGCTCGCCCTCGGGCTTGTGGTCGCCCCCGGTCCCAGCGACCTGGTGGCGGAGGGCGACGTCCTCCGGGTCGACTTGTACGCCAGCAAGCTCGGGGACCGGCAGGGGTACCGCTACGCGTTCACGACGGATCCGGACGCCGTGCCCGGCCCGGACGACGAGACCCCCGGGCCCCCGCTGATCTTCGAGCAGTACCGGCCGGTGGACGTCACCGTGCACAACCGTCTTCCGGTCCCCACCGGGGTGCACTGGCACGGCCTGGAACTGGTCGCGTGGTCCGACGGCGTACCCGGCTGGAGTCGCTCCGACGGACGCGTATCGCCGACCATCGAGCCCGGTGGCTCGTTCACGTACCGCCTGTCCACCATGCGCCCCGGGACCTTCATCTACCACTCGCACCTGAACGACATCGACCAGCTCACGGGAGGGCTGTACGGCCCCCTCATCGTGCTTCCGCCGGACGAGAAGTTCGACCCGACGCTCGACCACGTGCTGACGTTCGGATGGCGGAGCGAGAACCCGTCGAAGCTGGAGGACGTGGAGCTCAACGGTCGTAACGAGCTACGGGTGGGCCGGGCCGTGGTGGGGCAGACGCACCGCTTTCGCCTCGTGAACATCGGACCGGCCGGTCAGATCTACGCCTGGCTGCGCCGGGACGACGAGACGCTTCCCATCACGCTCCTGGCGAAGGACGGAGCCGACCTTCCTCCGCAGCAGCAGGTCACGGTCGAGCGGCTCCCGCTGCTCGGCGTGGGCGAGACGGCGGACTTCACCTGGACGCCCACCGAGTCCGGCACGTACCAGGTGTGGATCGGCCCGGCCCTGGAGATCGGGATCGGCCAGACGTGGGAGGTGGTGCCGCGGTAGCGATTCGCGGAGGTGGGTCTCCGTGGCGGACCGCGCTCGTTCCTGCAAGTATTCATCCCGCCTGGCTCGGCGCGCGCGCCAGCTGACGAATGCTCTGCACGGAGGCGACCCCTGGTCCAGATCCACGCAGTCACCGACGCGGCCGCCGGACGCGTCGAGCAGCGCTCCGACGCCGATGGCCGCCGTGGCCTCTACGCGTCGGAGGCCATCGCGGCCGGCGAGGTCGTCGCCTGGGTCCGCGGCATCCCGCGCAGCAGACCCGGGCGCTTCAGCCTGCAGTTGGGGCACGACCTCCATATGGACGACCTGGGCGCGGTGGAGTCCACCAACCACAGCTGCGCGCCGTCCGCCTACGTCGATCTCGCCGGCGCGGAGGCGTGCCTGCGCGCGCTGCGGGACCTGCGCCTGGGCGACGAGGTGACGATCGACTATTGCGCGACCGAGGACCGGATGGACGCCCCGTTCGACTGTCAATGCGGGACGGTGGGCTGCTACGGGTGGATCGCCGGATACGCAGCCCTGGGCGCCCCGCACCGGGTGGCCTTGGCCGGCCGGCTCGCGCCGCACCTACGCGAGAAGTACGGCGCGCCGTCCGGCGGCTGAGCGGACATCTCCCAGCCCTTCGCGACGCTCGGCGGCGCTTGCCCCGACGTGGGACCTCGGGTAGCCTGGGCTTCCATGGATCGAGACCGGTGGGACCGGGTCCAGAGCATTTTCAGCGAAGTGCACGATGCAGAGCCGGGGATCCGCGCTGCGCTCATCGCGGCTCGCTGCGGTCAGGACGCGGAGCTGCGCCAGGAGGTCGAGTCATTGCTGCTGGCGTCGGATGCAGCGAGCAGCTTCTTCGGCGGTCTCTCCGACCGCGCCCTACCCGGTGACGACGGCGTAGACACCGTCCCCGACTGGCTGTCGTCTGAGGCGGTGGCGGGCAACTTCATCGTGAAGGAGAAGCTGGGTGCTGGCGGGATGGGCCAGGTCTACCGGGCCACCGACGCGAAGCTCCAGCGAGACGTTGCGCTCAAGGTGCTGGCCGAGCATCTGATGGACGATCCCGTCCACGTCGGCAGATTCCGGCGTGAGGCCCGGATGCTGGCGGCGCTCAACCACCCGTCCATCGCGGCCATCTACGGGCTCGAAGAGGTCGACCGGGGGACCGTGCTCGTGCTGGAGCTTGTCGAGGGCCGGACCCTGGCCGACCGGTTGGCAGCCGGGCCGGTGTCTCTCGAAGAGGCGGCCCGCATCGGTCGGGAGGTCGCCGACGCGCTGGGCGCGGCCCACCAGGCGGGCATCGTCCATCGCGACCTGAAGCCCGCGAACGTCAAGCTGACCCTGGACGGGCGGGTCAAGGTCCTCGATTTCGGCATCGCGAAGGCGGTCGGTGACGCCCCCTATGGAGCGCCCTCGGATGGCATCGCACCGGCGACCGCCGAGGAAGGTCCCATCGCCGGCACGCTCCCCTACATGAGCCCGGAGCAGCTGCAGGGGGCGCCCACGGACCAGCGCACCGACGTCTGGTCGTTCGGGGTGGTGCTGTTCGAGATGTTGGCCGGGCGCCGACCGTTCAGCGGGAGCTCCCCGGCCCACACCCTCTCCAGGATCCTGGAGCGCGATCCGCCGTGGGAAGCGCTGCCGGCGGACACGCCGCAGTCGGTGATCGGCTTGCTCCAAGTCTGCCTGACGCGCGACGCGGACACCCGGCTCCGGCACATCGCGGAGGCCGCCGCGGTGCTGGAGCGCGTGGTGCCCCACAGAGCCGACTCGTCGGAGATTCCGTGGGGTGGCCAGGCGGCTCCGGAGGAACCGCCCAGCACCGCATCGCTTCAACGGCTGGAACAGGAGATCCGCTTTTGCACGGCGTCGGACGGGGTCCGCATCGCCTACGCGACCGTGGGGAGCGGC
>QJYK01000274.1 GCA_003248075.1 Gemmatimonadota bacterium
GGTCACCCGGTAGAACCGTCTCCGGCCGTCTCCGTCCTCCCCGAGGGGGGGATCCACCTCCTCGATCCACCGTCGCGCCGCCAGGCGCTTGATGGCTCCGTAGAGGGTGCCCGGCCCCATGTCCACCCGACCCCCGGTCCGTTCCCGGACGTCGAGGCGGATGCCGTGACCGTGCTTGGGGCCGTCCAGAAGGGCGAGCAGGACGCGGAGCTCAGCAGGGGGCACCAGCTCATCGGACACAGTCGGCCTCTCCGAAGAAATATCGTTCCTCGATACTACGTTGCTCGATATTCTAACTCGGAGCAGGTCTTTGTCAACAGGGGCCGCTTCGGGTTGTCGACATGCATGGGTCGACGTACGCTCCCCCTGTCCGGCATCGCCCGCTCGACTCCCACCGCTCGAAAAAGGGAGCACCGTCATGGGTTCCACACCCTCCGTCCGCCTCCGTCGCATCGGTCTGCTGGCCACTTGCGGCCTTTCGCTCGGCGCGGCGGCGGGCGCCCAGCAATCGACGCGGTTGGAAGTTCCGGGACTCGAGCGTCCCGTCGAGATCCTGCTGGATCGGTGGGGGATCGCGCACATCTATGCCGAGACCGAGCACGACCTCTTCTTCGCGCAGGGATGGAGCGCTGCACGCGATCGGCTCTTCCAGCTCGAGCTGTGGCGCCGGCAGGCGACGGGAACGATAGCCGAGCTGCTCGGTCCGAGAGAGCTGCGCCGCGACGTCGGAACGCGGCTGTTCAAGTTCCGGCGCGACCTGGAACAGGAGCTGCGCCACTATCATCCCCGCGGCGTCGAGATCGTCGGCGCATACGTCGACGGCATCAACGCCTACATCTCGGACGCCAACCGGCGGCCGGAGGACCTTCCCATCGAATTCCGCCTCCTGGGCATCCGACCGCAGCCCTGGACACCGGAAATCGTGATCTCGCGGCATCAGGGCCTCCTCGGGAACATCGGTGCCGAGCTGCGCTACGGGCGACTCGTGGCCCGCATCGGCGCGGACGCGGTGAAGGAGCTGAGAAGCTTCGGCCCAGGCGACCCGGACCTCGCCCTGGACCCCGCGATCGAGGGTGCCGGGCTGGAGGAGGACATCCTGGGCGTCTACGACGCGTTCCGCGGCGCGGTGCGCTTCCGGCCCGAGGATATCGTTCCGGAGCGCCGGGGGGGCGCCGGGGATTTCGCGACGCTGGAGCGCGCGGCCGCGGCCGCGGCATACGCACCCGCCCGGGACCCGGCGGAGAGCGTGGGATCCAACAACTGGGTCGTGTCCGGGGCCCGAACCGAGAGCGGCTACCCGATCATGGCCAACGACCCCCACCGGACCCAGAGCGTCCCCTCGTTGCGATATTGGGTCCACCTGGTCGGTCCGGGTTGGAACGTCATCGGCGGAGGAGAGCCGAGCCTGCCTGGGGTGTCCATCGGTCACAACGAGCACGGCGCCTGGGGTCTGACCGTATTCGCGACCGACGGGGAGGACCTGTACGTGTACGAAACCAACCCGTCGAACCCGGACGAATACCGGTATCGCGGCGCCTGGGAGCCGATGTCGGTCGTCCGGGAGTCCATCCCGGTCAAAGGGCAGCGTCCGGAGACTGTGGAGCTCAAGTACACCCGCCATGGCCCGGTCGTTTTCCAGGACCTACGCAGGAACAAGGCCTACGCCGTGCGGGCCGCGTGGATGGAGGTCGGCGGGGCACCGTACCTGGCCTCGCTGCGCATGGATCAGGCGACGACCTGGGAAGAGTTCCTCGAAGCATGCGGGTACTCGAACATCCCGGGTGAGAACATGGTCTGGGCCGGGCGGGACGGGACGATCGGGTGGCAGGCGGTGGGGATCGCACCGCTGCGGAGGAACTGGAGCGGACTGGTGCCGGTTCCGGGAGACGGTCGCTACGAGTGGGACGGGTATCTGCCGATCAGGGCCAAGCCCCATGTGGTGAACCCTCCCGCGGGGTTCTTCGCGACCGCCAACAACGACCTCATTCCCCGCGACTACCCGTACATGGATGCCATCGGCTTCGAGTGGTCCGACCCCTATCGCTGGGCACGGATCACGGAGGTGCTCGACGGCGGTACCCGGCACTCGCTGGCGGACATGATGCAGCTGCAGACCGACGAGCTTTCGATCCCGGCACGTCAGCTCGTGCCGCTCCTCATCGACCTCGAGATGCCGGACAGAAGGACCGAGAGGGCGCGCGACCTTCTGCTCCAGTGGGACCGGGTGGTCGACAGAGGTTCGGCGGCCGCCGGGCTGTACGTGGCCTGGGAAGGTGAGCTGGGCCGCCGCGTTCAGGCCGCGCTCATGCCCCCTGGCGTGCAGATGGGTTTGTCGCTCTCCAAGACGATCGAGACCCTGATGGTGCCCCCGGGCTCGCTCGGCAGCGATCCGCTCGCCGCGCGTGACCGGATCCTCGTGGACGCTCTCGTGGGCGCGATGGCGACCCTGACCGAGAAGCTCGGGCCGGACTCTGGCGGCTGGATCTGGGGCCAGCCGGACTACCACCACGCCTACCTGCGCCATCCGCTGGGCAACGCGGTCGACGCAGAAACCCGCTCCCTCCTCGAGGTCGGTCCGCTTCCCCGGGGCGGGTATGGGTCCGCCGTAAACCAGACCGGAAACGCCGACAACCAGACGTCGGGTGCGTCCTTCCGCATCATCGTGGATACGAGCGATTGGGACAGGTCCGTCGGCCTCAACGCCCCGGGGCAGAGCGGCAACCCGGCGGATCCGCACTATCGCGATCTCTTCCGGAGCTGGGCGAACGACCGCTTCTTTCCCGTGGCCTTCACTCGCCAGCGGGTCGAAGCGGCGCTCGATCGGCGTATCGAGCTGATCCCCGGCGGCTGAGCCCACTCCCCTCCCAGGCCAAGGACACCTCCTGCGGAGGCGGTAACGGCTCGCCCCTTACCCGGGTAGATTGTTGCCGAAATCCGGTGGGCTTCCGGACCAGGGGGGCAGAGCGTGAAGAGCATCGTGTGGTCGGTGGGCGTCGTGGGGTCGCTCGTGGGTGCCTCCGGGGCAGGGGCGCAGACGCGTGCCGCTCCCGCCGTGTTCCCGGCCGATCCGTCCGCCGTCGGCTGGTTGGCCGGATGCTGGAGGGCGGGCCCTCCGGAGGCCTCATGGTGGGCATGTCGCGAACGGTTCGTGAGGACCGTGCCCGCGCCTGGGAATTCCTGCTGCTGCGGGCCGAAGGGGGAAGACTGGCCTACTGGGCACATCCGTCGGGGCAAGATCCCACGTCGTTCCCCGCCATCGCGGTAAGCGGCGACGAGGCGGTCTTCGCGAACCCCGAACACGATTTCCCGCAGAAGATCCGATACCGCCGAGAGTCCGCAGAGCGGATCGTGGCTTCCGTCTTCGGAACGGCGGACGCCGCCGACCCCGCGTTCGAGCTGGACTACCGTCGCGTCCCGTGTCCGGGAGTCCCATGATGAGCGTGAAGACGCCCGCGCAGGGCTTCCATGATTCCCGAGGCCATGCCCGTGCCTTGGTCACGACCTGCCTGGCTTTCACTCTCCTTGGCTGTCGGGCGCCTGTACAGGAGGGGCCGCCCGACGCGTCAGCGCTGATGGAAGCGGATCGGGCGTTCGCCGCCGCGGTCGCGGTGGGTGGATCGGAGGCGTGGGCCTCCTGGTTCGCCGAGGACGGGGCCATGATCCAGCCCGGTGTCGGCGAGATCCGGGGGCGTGGCGAGATCCTGTCGAGCATGGCCGGCCTGGACGAACCGGGTGTGTCGTTGACCTGGGAGCCGTTGCGGGCCGACATCGCCGCGAGCGGGGACCTGGGATGGACCACGGGAAGCTACCGGTCCCTGAGCACCGGCGCGGACGGTGAGGTCCGCGCCGGCCAGGGCCGCTATGTCACGATCTGGCGGCGTCAGGCCGACGGCTCCTGGAAGGTCGCAATCGACCTGGGCAACCCGACGGAGGCACCGCCCGGGGGCTGACAACCCCTTCCCGTTTACTCCCGATTGAGCACCGACACGGGGTCCACCCGACCGGCACGCCAGGCAGGCAGGAACGCGGCTACCCCTCCCACGACGGCCAGCAGCGCCGCCACGGCCGCGAACGTGAAGGGGTCGCTGGGCTCCACGCCGTAGAGCGTGGCCGTGAGGAGACGCGACAGCATAAGCGCGCTCCCGAGCCCGGCCGCGAGGCCCCCGACCACCGGCGCTACCGCCCTGGCCACCGCGACGCCGACCAGGGCCCCGCGCGTGGAGCCGAGCGCCACGCGCAGGCCGAACTCGGGCACGCGTCGGCCCACCGTGTATGCCGTGACGCCGAACACGCCGATCGCCCCGAGGAGAACGGCGATCGATCCGAACGCCGCCAGGAGCATGGTCAGGAACCTCAACGTCCGCGTGGATGAGTCCAGCACCGACTCGAGGCTCCGCACCTCGGTGACCGGCACGTCGGCGTCCAGGCCCCACACCACATCGCGTGCCTGGGCCGCGTGCGCCAGCGGGTCCGAGCCGTCGCCGAAGCGCACCAGCAGGTATTGTCCCACGGCGAACAGGTCCCACTGGCTCTGGGGGTAGTAGAGCTCGGGGAGCGGCTCACGGTCTCTCGCGTGCTGACGCACGTCCCCTACGACGCCGACGACACGATACGGTGTCGCGTCCGCACTGAACACGCGAACGGTCTTGCCCACCGCTTCCCCCTCCGGCCACCAGCGCTCGGCGAACGCACGATTGACCACCAGGACGCGCTGGTCGCCCACACGGTCGGCGTCTGTGAGCGTCCGACCCTCCAGGAGCGGAATCCGCACGGTCTGGAAGTATCCCGGCCGAACCGCGCGGAAGTTCGTGGATGGAATCGCCGTTCCCTCGGGGTGGCTCACGCCCTCGGGGAACGTCGGGAAGCTCCAGTTGCTCGTCGTCCCCGGCAGAATGTGGATGGCGCCGACCGACGTCACCCCCGGAAGCGCTCGCAGGCGCTCCACGAGCTGCCCGTAGAACGCGTCGTAGGCGCCGGGACCGCCGTAGCGACCCTCGCCCGGATCGGCCCGGAAGGTGAGAACGCCAGTCCCGTCCATTCCGGGGTCGACGGCGAGTAGCTGCTGCAGGGAGCGGAGCATCAGCCCCGAGCCGACCGCGACAACAGACGCCAGCGCAACCTGACCCGCCACGAGCGCACCGGTGAGCCGGGTGCGAGCGTGCCCGGAGCCGGAGCGAGAAGCCCGGGCCAGCGAGTGCGTCGCGTCCACTCGGCTCCCCCGCAGCGCAGGTGCCAACCCGGCCAGGAGCGTGGAGACGAGGGTGGCGACCAGAGCGAAGAGGAGCACGGTCCAGCTCACCCCCACTTCGTCCAAGCGCGGAAAATCCGCTGGGGCGCGGGAGACGACCAGGCGTACGAGCCCGAAGGACATCGCCACTCCCATCGCCCCGCCCAGCAGGCCGATCGCACCGCTTTCGGCCATCAGCATCCGCACGACGTTGGCCCGCTTCGCGCCCAGTGCCACGCGAACCGCGAGGTCGCGCCCCCTGGCCTCCCCCCGGGCCAGCAGCAGGTTGGCCACGTTGGCACACGCGATGAGCAGGACCAGGACGACGGCTCCCAGCGCCACCCACAGGGTGGGTGTCAGGGCCCCGGCCACGTAGGCTCCGAGCGGCCGAACCGATGCCGTGCGCACGTCCTCCTCATCGATGATCTGAGGCGCCCGCTCGCGAGCGGACCCGGCGAAGGCGCGAAGCTGCTCCTGCGCCGTCTCGATGCTGGCTCCGGGGGCGAGTCGACCGACCCGCCAATTCACGTACCAGGTCCGATCGGTGGCGATGTCGGGGGAAGCGGGTCCCTCCAGCGGCGCCCACAGGTCCGGATCCTCTCTCAGCGGCCTGAAACCGGCTGGCATGACACCGACGATCTGCCTCTCGGTGTGATTCGAGCCGGCAAGGTGCACGACCCTGCCCAGGATGTCGGGATCGGCTCCGAAGATGCCCACCCACGCGTCGTGCGAGAGGACGGCTACGCCCCCGGCACCGTCCACCGCCTCGTCGGGCAGGAAGTCCCGTCCCAGAGCTGGGCGGACGCCGAGGAGCTCGAAGTGGCTCGGAGAGACGAAAGCTGCGGTCAGCTCGCGCGGCTCGCGCTCCCCCGTGAGCGTGAGCGTCCACATCGAGATGCCGCTGATCCCCTCGAGCGCTGGAACGGCGTCGTGGGTCATCGCCACCATGGAGACGTTGTAGTTCTGCTCCGGCCACACCATCACCAGACGCTCGGGCTCCCGGTACGGGAGATCCTTCAGGATCACCGCGTGCACCACGGCAAAGGTGGCGCTCGCGGCACCGATTCCGAGACCCAGAGTCAGGATCGCCGCGAGGGTGAACAACGGCGCCGCCCGAATCGCTCTGAAGGCCTCTTCGAGGTCGTGCATCGTCCTTCCCATTCCTCCCCTCCCCTTGCCTGCACCGAGAACCCGCGCAGCCCCTTCACGGACCGCGCACGCGAACACGTCGATGACCGCATCCATCCACACCCGCAGGCGGCCCGCGGGACCCACGGCACGTGCCAGACGCCCTTCGTGCAGCTCCTCGAGGTCCCGTCCGAACCGGTCCAGCAGGTCCCGGGGGAGGAGCCCGAGGAGGCGGCGATACCAGGTGGCCGGGCGACCCACTCAGCCTCCCGGCAGGAGCCTGCGGGTCGTGGCCTCCTCCACGAGGCCCTGCATCCGTCGCGCCTCCGCGCGCGCGACCGCCCGACCGCTCCGGCTGAGCCGAAGGTAGCCCCGTCGCGGGTCCGCACCCTCCGGACCGGTACACGGCTCCAGCAACCCCTTGGCGATCAGGTCACGCATGCGTCGGAAGACGTTCGCCGGGTAGAGACGGGCTCCTGGTCCTTCGCGCGCCTCGATCTCCTCCACGATGGCCGTTCCGTAGCTGGGGCCGTCGAGCAGCGCGAGTAGAATGCGGAACTCCATGGGGTGCAGCGGGAGGAAACCCGATGCGTCGTCACGGCGACCCATTCGTGCTCCGGTCGTAAACTGTCAGAATGATAGAATCACGCGGATACTATCACTTTGACACAATCGTCGCCAGGGGCGTTGCGTCAGGGCTCCGTGAGGGCCCGGTGCGCGGCCTCCGCGATCGCCGCGTCCTGTGCGCCCACGCCCGTGAGGTCGCAGACGATCGTCTCGCCTTCTGACTCCCGGCCCGCGCGCGACCCGAGAACGATCTCTCCCAGCTGCGCGTGCACCGCGGCCTCCGACGTCACCCCGGAACGAATGGCGTGGTGCAGCTCCCCGATCCGTGCACATTGAGCGGTGAGGTCCGTCACGATCTTGCCGGCCCAGCGCATCACGTCGGGGTCGAGCTCCTGTTTCTCCGGACCGTCCGATCCGACGGCGATGACCGTGGTGCCGGGTCCGAGCATGGCCGCCTCGACCAGAGCCGACCGGGACGGCGTGACCGTTACGACGAGGTCTGCATCCATCACCGCATCCGAGACGCGCCCAACCGGAGTCACCGCGACGCCGAGGGATTCTCGTAGCGCGCTCGCGCATCCCGCACCCGACGACTCCGAGCGCGACCAGACCCGAACCGATCGGATGGGGCGGACTCGCGATATCAGCCGCATCTGAAGGCGCGCCTGGACGCCGGCTCCGACGAGGCCGACGGTGAGGGGTCGGTCCGGAGCGAGCCAGCGGGTCGCGAGGGCGCCGGCGGCGGCCGTGCGCAGGTCGGTCAGATATCCGTTGTCCGCGAGCACCGCCAGCGGGTACCCCGTCGTCGCGTCGAACACGAGCACGAGACCGGACCCCGAGGGGAGGCCGCGCTCGGGATTGCCGTAGAAACCCGTGGCGACCTTGAACGCGAAGACGGGGGATCCGACCAGGGCAGCACCCTTTACGTGCACCTCTCCGGCAACCCAGGGGAGGTCCAGACCGATCGGGGGTGGCACCACGGCTTCTGCCCGGGCGAGGCTCGAGAACGCCCGCTCCGCGCTCGCCAGGGCGAGGGCGTCGCCGACCGCCGCCCGGATCGCCGGTTCCAGGAAGACCGAGGGTCCGGCGCTGCCGGGCGCGGCCTGATCGCCCGGGCTCACCTGGGCCCTCTCTCGTCCAGCCATCGCTCGGGCTTCATCGTGCGGCGTCGCTCGCGCGGGTTCAGCCGGAACCACTGCGCGACCAGGAGGATCTCCGCGGCATCGTCCGGTGCGAGCCCGCGCGGGCCCGTATCCGGCTCGCCGTAGGCCGCCTCGATCGCCTCCGCCGCACGGGCGCGCTCAGTACGGCCTTTCGGGTACGAGAGGTCGACGAGAATCCTGCCCCTGCGGAGGAGATAGATGCGGTCGTCGCCCCGAAAGCCGGGGACCCGGTACACGAAGGTCAGGTCTTCGACTCGTCCCCGGAATGCCACCAGGTCGTCCTGGAACCGCTCCAATCTCTCGAGGCGGTCCCGCAGGAGCGCAGCATACTCGAAATCCATCCGGACGGCCGCGGTCCGCATCTTCTCTTGGGTCTCGCGCAGCGGCCCAGAGGCACGACCCTCCAGGAAGCGCTTGGCGGTCTCCACCGCGCTCGCGTAGTCCACCGCGCTGGGTCGCCCACAGCAAGGCGCGAGGCAGGTGCGCAGGTCGGCACGGATGCACCGCGGCGGGCGCCCGCCGCGGAAGATCTCCAACTGATCGCCGAAGTAGATGGGCGTGGTACCGGGACAGTCGCGCAATCCCAGCACGTGCGAGAGCTCGCGCACGGTGCGGGCCAGAGCCGCGACGCGCGGGAACGGCCCGTAGTACAGGGCTCCGTCGTCGGCCACCCGGGTCACGGGCACGACACGGGGCGCCGGCTCCGCCGTCACCTTCACGAACGCGTAGATCCGCTTGCGCTTGTGTCGAACGTTGAAGCGGGGTCGCCACTTCTGGATGAGCTTCATCTCGTGTACCAGGGCAGCGAATTCGTTGGGGATGTCCTCCCACTCGATGCGCGTCGCCTCGCGGATGAGCTCCCAGGCCTTCTCCCCCCTCGGTGCGCGGAAGTAGGAAAGCAGTCGCGAGCGCACCCTGACCGACTTGCCCACGTAAAGCATCTCGTCGGCGGGGCCGTACATCCTGTAGACGCCCGGACGGTTCTCGGCGTGCGTTCGGACGTGCTCGCGCAGGGCGGGATTCGGCGGCGACAAGGGTCCAGTCGTCGGGTTCTTTCGCTTTTCCTTCGGGAAGATAGGCGGCTCGGAACGCGGCCGCCAAGGCCGCCGTTGACGCGTCCCGTTCCGGCATTGCCGGTCGCTCTCCTCGGGTCTACTCTGCGGCATGTCCCCCACCGGCCACGGCAAGCTCGTCCGCGACCCGCTCTGGAACACGATCCGCCTCGACGCCACCGCCGTCCGAATCGTGGACACGGCGGAGTTCCAGCGACTCAGGTACATCCGCCAGCTCGGCCTCGCCCATCTCGTCTACCCGGGCGCCACTCATACGCGATTCGATCACGCCCTGGGCGTCTACCACCTGACCTCGACGGCCCTTCGCCAGCTCCGGGAGCGCGGAGGCGTGCCGCCCGATGTGTGGGAGGGAGAGGAGCTCATTCCCTACGCCGCACTCCTGCACGACATCGGGCACTACGCGTTCTCCCACGCCCTCGAAGAACTGGAGAGCGAGGTCCGCGAGGATCACGAGCACGCCAGTCGACGCTTCTTCGCTTCGCCCGCGTTGCGGGATGCCCTGGCGCCGCTGGGCCTCACGGCACCCGATCGCATCCTGGAGCTGATTCGGGGGGACAGCGGGATCGCGCTCCGGGGCCTCGTCAGTGGGAGCCTGGATCTGGACAAGATGGAGTACCTTCGCCGGGATGCCCGCTTCTGTGGCGTTCCCTACGGCGAGGTGGACGTCGATCGGCTTCTTCAGGGGCTGGTGCTGGTGCCCGATCCCGAGACCGGCGCGTACGAGGTGGGCGTGCACGAAAAGGCCGTAGCGGCGCTGGAGTCCCTGTTGTTCGCGAAGTACCAGATGTTCCGAAACGTGTACTGGCACCACGGCGTACGCGCGGCCACCGCGCTCTACAAGCGGATCGTGGAAGACGCGGTCAACGCGGGACTCCTCGACGCGGCCGAGCTGATCGGCCCGACGGACGAGGAGCTGCTGTACGAGATCGGAAGGCGGGCCCTCGACGACGACTCCGATGTCGCGGAGCGCCTGGCTACTCGTTGGCTGCCGGCGCTGCGACATCGGAGATTGCCGAAACGCGCCATCGAGCTCACGGCCGCGGACCTCCGAGGCAGGACCGTCGAGGACTGGGTCGCGAGCGACTCTCCGTGGAAGCGGGTGGTCGAGGACGAGCTCTCCGCCGAGGTCGGCCTCGAGCCGGGCGAAGTGATGATCGACTTTCCGGCGAAGCGAGCGATGTTCCAGCTGCATGCGCTCGTCGAGAGGCGGGACGGCTCGGTGTTCCGGCTCGGAGCAGAGGGTATGCCCGGCCTGGTCGACCTCCCGAGGGTCGCGCGAGAGCTCTACACCACCGCCCGGGTGCTCCGGGTCTTCACCCTGGAGCGACGCACGATCGAGCCCGACGCACTCATGGAGCGGATCACCCGACCCGCCGTCACCGGGTGAGGGTCGCCGCCCGCTCAGGACGCGAAGATCAGAACCGCGGTGATGTTGTCGTGTCCTCCGGCCAGATTGGCTTGCCGGATGAGCGCCTGCAGCGCTCGCTCGGTGCGGTCGCCTTCGTTCATGTCCGCGGCGGCTTCAGCCAGGATCTCCCGAAGTCGCTCGTCTTCCAGCATGCCGGTCAATCCGTCCGTGCACAGCAGATAGGTGTCGTCCGGCTCGACGTGACCTGTCAGGATCTGGGGACTGGGGGACTCCGGGAGGCCGACGCATTGGGTCAGCATGTGGCCGAACGGATGGCGCTTCGCCTGATCGACGGTGAGCTCCGAGGCATCGACCCGCTGCTGGACCCAGGTGTCGTCGCGGGTGAGCTGATGAAGCGTACCCGCCCGAAAGCGATAGATGCGCGAGTCGCCCACGTGACCGATCGCGAAGACCCCGGTGGGCGGGTCGACCGTCATGGCGGTCAGTGTGGTGCCCATTCCGTCGAGAACAGGGTCTCGGGCACCTTCGGATCGGACCGCCCCGTGCGCCCACATGATCGCCTCGGCCATGGCCTGGGAGAGTTGAGCGGACACGGCCTCCGGCGCGACCGGGTGGTCGACGGGCAGCACAGTTCCGAGGTGGGCCGCAGCGGTCTCGGCAGCAATGCGGCTGGCCACGTGCCCACCCGGGTGGCCGCCCATCCCGTCGGCGATCACGGCCGTGCCGAGCTCCGGCACCAGCGCGAGGCTGTCCTCGTTCCGGTTCCGCACGCGACCGATGTCGCTCAGGCCGTTGACGGTGAGATGGAAGCCCAAGTGGAGGGGTGCCTCGGTGGGTGTGACCGGGATCCGGGTCCGCGCAAGGTAGGCACGGAGCGGCGCGGACGGCAACCGCCTCGGGACGGCGCAAAATCCCCTGCCGGGCGCGGGAACTCGCCGCTCGGAGGGGGGTTGAAGCAGTCCGCTGTCAGGAGCGGGCTGCCCCTCCCGCAGAACGGCCCGTCGGCCCTCCCTGTCACGATGGTGCGTGATGGAACCCGGCCCTCCTGCCGGGCGTAGGAAGTGACGCTGGGCCTTGACTTCCAATCAGGGCCCCGACACCTTGAAGGGCTTCGGACCATGCGTCCCGCGGGTAGCCTCGCCAAAGGCTGCGGTCCGCGAGGATACGCAGCGCCCAAAGGAGCATAGATCGAATGGCCACGGCCACTGCCAAAAAGGCCTCGGCGACGAAGCGCCGGAAGCGGAAGGGCAAGAACCTCTTGTCGGGATTCGACGCGAGCGTCGAAGAGCAGAGCGCCCTCGACCAGTATCTGCGCGACGTCAGCAGGCACGAGCTGATCACCCCCGAGCGGGAGAAGGAGCTCGGCGCACGCGCGCAGAAGGGTGACGAGGAGGCCATCCAGGAGCTCGCTCGCGCGAACCTCCGCTTCGTAATCAGCGTCGCCAAGAAGTACCAGAACCGGGGCGTTTCCCTCACCGATCTGATTCAGGAAGGGAACGTCGGGCTGGTCACCGCCGCGCGGAAGTTCGACCCGGAGCAGGGAGTGAAGTTCATCTCCTACGCTGTGTGGTGGATCCGCCAGGCGATTCTCGCGTCCCTGGCGAACCATGGGCGCGCCGTGCGCGTGCCCCTGAATCGCGCCAGCGATCTCGCCAGGATCTTCCGTGAGAAGGAGCGACTGAAGCAGGAGAAGGGTCGCGAGCCGTCCAGCGAGGAGCTGGCCGAGGCGACGGACCTCACGCCCGAGCTGGTTGAATCGCTGCAGACCCTGAACGCTGCCGAGATCCGTCTCGACGCCCCCATCGGCGACTCTGAGGACTCCCAGCTCGTGGAGCGCTTCATCACCGAAGAGGCGGCCGAGCCCGAGATCGAGGTCGAGAGCCGCCTCCTGACGGAGGCGATCACCGAGGCGCTTTCCACCCTGGAGGCCAGGGACGCCAAGGTCCTGCGGCTCTACTTCGGGCTCGAGGGGGAGCGCGAGCACACCCTCGAGGAGATCGGCAACATGCTGGGTGTGACTCGTGAGCGGATTCGTCAGTTGCGCGACAGAGCCTTGCGCCGCCTTCGGGAAGGCGAGCGTGGCAGCGCACTGGAGTCCTTCGCGGCGTGACCGAGCTCCGGCCGCGAGCGGTCGGCCGAGGCCATCTACCCCCCCGCCGGTCCCAGCAGGGCACCGACGGGGGGGTTCTCGTACGTACGGGAGGGGTGGGATGAGCACCGCTGGCCTCGTTGCGGAGGCCAGCGGAGGCGTCTACCGGATCCGGCTGGATGGGGGCGCTCTGGTCGACGCGGCCCTGCGGGGGCGAATCAAGCTCGAGCGCCGGTCGGGAGACAAGGTCGTCATCGGCGACCGGGTCACCCTCGAGCGCTCGGGGGACCAATGGGTCATCGAACGGGTGGAGCCGAGGCGCTCCGAGCTCCTCAGGCGTGGTGCGGGGGGGCGGCGGGCCAAGGTCGTCGTGGCGAACCTCGACGAGATCCTGGTGGTGGTCGCCGCGGGTGATCCCGAGCCGAGGCTCGGTCTGATCGACCGCCTCCTGGTCATCGCCGAAGCCAACGCTCTTCCCGCGACCCTGGTCGTGAACAAGGCGGACCTGCCCGGCGCGCAGGACCGAGTCGCCGGCCTGGCACGGCTCTACGGCGGGATCGGGTACCCCGTCCTGGGAGTGAGCGCGACCGCCGGGTCGGGGCTCCAGGAATTCGCGGAGCGCGTATGCCGCGGCTGCTCCGCTCTGGTAGGCCCGTCCGGCGTCGGGAAATCAAGCCTCCTCAACGCACTCGCCCCCGGCCTCGATCTGCGTGTCGGCCAGGTGTCGCATCGCACGGGCTGGGGAAGGCACACGACGGTGAGTGGGCGAATGATCTCGCTGCCGTGCGGTGGCACTGTGGCGGATACTCCCGGGTTCGGGGATGCCGGACTGTGGGGGGTCGACCCCCGCGAGGTCGCATCCTGCTTTCCCGAGATCGCGGCGCGCGCCAACGAATGCCAGTTCCGGGGCTGCTCGCACCTGGCCGAGCCGGGCTGTGCGGTGCGCCACGCCGTGGAGGCAGGGGAGATCGCGGGGAGTCGCTCGGAGTCCTATCGCGCGTTGCGCAGTGAGGCGTAGACCCCCGCCCACGGACACCCAGCGCGGCCCACGGATGGGCGCTCCCGCAGTCGCTCCAGCCCCCCCGGTCCCGGCCCTTCAGCGGGCGTTGTCGGGGTCCTTCGCTGGAGGCGCCCGTCGCGGCGTGACATGGGGGGTTCCCGAGGTGGGGTCCACGGACACGGCGATCGGCCACCGGTAGACGCGTTCCAACACCTCGGCTCGGAGCACGGTCTCCGGGCTCCCCGACGCCGCCACGCGTCCGTCCGCGAGCAGCAACAGCTCGTCGGCGAAGCGGGCTGCGAGGTCCACCCCGTGCGTGATCAGAAGCACGTTCATGCCTCTGTCGGCCGAGGCTCGCAGCAGCTCGAGAATGGCCATCTCGTGCCGGATGTCCAGACTCGCTGTTGGCTCGTCGAGGACCAGTGCTCGAGGCTCCTGAGCGAGGGCCCGGGCGATCCGGACCCGCTGCAGCTCCCCGCCGGACAGAGTCGTGATGTCGCGCTCCGCCAGGTCGGCCACGTCGCAGGCGTCCATGGCGGCGGCAACGGCGCGTCGGTCGACGTCCCGCTCCGAGGACCACGCACCGAGGTACGGGTACCTCCCCATGGCGACCATCTCCCGCGAAGTGATGGGGAAGGCGATCGTCTCGGTCTGGGGCACGACCCCGACTTCGCGCGCGAGCTCGCGGCGCGACCAGGCCGAGATCTCCTTGCGGTCGACGAGCGCTCGTCCGGAGCGAACGGGGACGGTGCCCAGGATGGCCTTCAGCAGGGTCGACTTCCCCGAGCCGTTGGGTCCGAGGACGGCAGTCAAGCAGCCGTCCCGTGCTTCCATGGTCACGCCGTCGAGGGCCAGTCGCGTGGTCGACGGGTAGCGCACCACGAGGTCCACGGTGGCGAGCCTCATGCGGACAGGCTCCGGCGGAGCAGCACGAGGAAGATGGGCACACCCACGAAGGCGGTGATCACCCCGATCGGGACTTCGGTAGGGGCCAGCACGAGCTTGGCGAACAGGTCCGCGAGCGTGAGGAACGCGGCACCGCCGAGGAAGGAAAGGGGGAGAAGGCTCCGGTGGTCGGAGCCGGAGATCAGCCGGAGCGCGTGCGGGACCACCAGTCCCACGAAGCCGATCACGCCGGCCACGGCGACGCCCGCCGCCGTGATCAGGGCGGCGACCGCCAGCGCGGTGCGCTTCACCCGCTCCACGTCCGCTCCGAGGTAGTGGGCGGTCTCCTCGCCGATCGCCATCAGGTTCAGGGGCCGCGCCAGCGAGAGCAGGATCGCGGCCGCCGGCAGGGTATACGCGGCGGCGAGACCGACCTCCGTCCAGTCCGCGCCTGCAAGACTCCCCATGATCCATATCACCGCGCTCTGGACCGTCCGTGCCTCGGAGATCGACAGGATGAACGCGATGCATGCGCTGAAGAACGCCGCCACCACGACCCCGGCCAGGAGGAGCACACGAACGTCCATGCCGCGGCCCGACGCGGTGGCGACGCGGAACACCAGCGCGATGGCCAGAAGGGCTCCGGCGAACGCGGCCAAGGGGAGCGCCCAGGCCGCGCTGCCCGCCAGCCCCAGGGCGAGAAGCGTGACCGCTCCCACCGATGCGCCGCCG
This sequence comes from Gemmatimonadota bacterium, assembly GCA_003248075.1. GTDB lineage: Bacteria > Gemmatimonadota > Gemmatimonadetes > Longimicrobiales > Gaopeijiaceae > SZUA-318. Next base: position 15,234 of record QJYK01000274.1, read on the forward strand.
GAGATGCCCAGGATGTACGGCTCCGCCAGAGGGTTGCGCAGCAGGGCCTGGAAGGTGGCTCCCGCGAGCCCGAGTCCACCGCCCACCAGCGCACCCAGGAGGGCTCTGGGCAATCGAAAATGCCACAGGATGTCGCGCTGCCACCCCTCACCCGTGCCGGTGAGCGCCGCAAGGAAGTCCGGAGTGGCCATCGGTACGGAATCGAAGCGCACCGCCAGCACGACGGAGACCAAAAGGACCCCGAGCAGTCCAAGCGTGAGGGGCATCCGCCTCATCGGCGGCGCGCAGCATCGAGGATCGCAGCGACCTCCCGGGCCGCGCGTCCGAGGGCCGGCCCCGGGATCTCGAGCGCGTCGCTGGTCACGGCCACCGACGCGCTCCCCACGAGCCGCTCCTCCAGAGCGCTTCCCCCGGGAGTGAGAATGACGTCGATCTCCCGGGCGAGGAACTGCTCCGGACTGACCGCCGCGTAGAGAGAGCCCAGGTCGGCGAACGCGTTTACTCCGCCCGCAAACCGGACGAGCTCGTCGATGTAGGTCCCCGGGCCCGCCACCCACGGCGGGGAGCCGCCCAGCACGTATGCGACTCGGGGAGCGCTTCTTCCCGACGCTCCTTCGATGATCGCGTCCAGCTCGGCTCGGAGCCCTGCGACCAGCGAGTCCGCTCGCTGGTCCGAGCCGGTCAGTCGTCCCAGCATCTGGATCGTCTCCAGCACGTCCTCGACCCTGTCCGGCCGGATGGACACGTGCTTGATACCGACCTCGTCGAGGCGCGTCGGTGTCCGGGCGTCCTGGCTCCCCCCGAATCGGATCACGACGTCAGGGTGGACCGCGATGATGGCCTCGAGGCGTGGATGGAGTCCGCCGCCGACGGAAGGCAGATCGTGGATCCAGGCGGTCGTGTCGAAGTCGGTTCGCGCCACGAGCACCGAGCGCATGCCCAGGGCTTCGAGGGTCTGGGTCGCCGACGGCACCAGGGAGACTACTCGACGCGCGGGTGCCACCAGCCGAACCACCCTGCCCTCGGCGTCCTCGATCTCCACCGGCTGGTCCGACGCGGCGGGTCTCCGCGGCGTCGCGTCGGGAGCACAGGCCTGTGTTGCCAGGGACAGACCGAGGACGACCGCCGGGGAGGCCCGGACGGCGCGCATCAGCCGGTCGGCGCCAGGCCGCAGGGGTCCTGAAACGTCTCGACCCAGCGTCCGCCCTCCAGCCCGACCGCCTCGAACCAACGGGTCCGCGCTCCGAAGACCTCGAGCAGCACCTCCGGCGTTCCGTCGCCATTCCAGTCCAGGTGCCCGAAGAAGCGCGGAGCGCCCTTGCCGTTGGGCCCGTCCGCTCTCCGGTACGCGACGTACCGGGCGGTCCAGCCCTCCGGATCCCGTCGTCCCAGGACGAACAGGGAGTACGCACCCGGGTCGGCCGGCTCGCCGACCGCGAGCTGGTCGGCGTAAAGGAACGTGATGGCCGCGAAGTCGGCTTGCTGGCCCGCGACTCCGAAGCCTTGGATGTCCGCTCGTGCCGCGGTGATCGAAGGCGGCCAGGGCGCGCCGGTTCCCTCGATGGCCGCGGAACCGAGTGCGACGGTCGCAGGCCTGAGGTCCGGAATGCCGACGGGGGCGTAGGTGTCGAACGGGCGCGCCGGCCCCGACGCGCTTCGCAGGGCCAGGAGTCGGCTGGCGGTGGCGGCCTCGGGGAGCAGCTCGACGACGCCGTCCACGGAGGGGCGCGCAACGCAAAGGCCTTCGTCCGTGCCGTGCCCCGTCACGGTCATGCGACCCACGCGGACCCCTTCCGCGAACAGCATCAGCTCAGTGCCCGGAGCCAGGAGCGTGTTCGCGAAGTGCTCTCGGAAACGGGGTACGTCATCGTCCGACGGGAAACGATCCAGGCCGGCTCCGGAGACCATGCCGACCACCGTCATGTGGGCCGTGTTCCCCGAACGGACGCCGGCAAGCAGAACCGGCTTGTCGGGGAGGCTGGGAAGGTCGACCGAGTCGGCGGCCTCGGACGATGGGGACGAAGACGCGGCGGGAGCTGCGGCCGGTCCCTCGAGGCGGACGTCGACACCGCCCCAAGCCACGTTGTCGCAGCCAGTGGGCATGGTTAAGATGACCGCCAATGGGATCCAGCGCCGTCGCATCGAGCCCTCGGTGTCCACTCGGTCGGGTCCCGGGCCCGCCGGGCCGGGGTAGAAAAGCTAGCCAGCCTCCCCTGGGTCGCAACACTGCACCAGGGTCGCCGACTGGAGCTTCTCCCGGGAAGCGTGCGGGCCGGGTTGGCATGCGAGCGTTCGGGACCGACGCGGTGGCACGCCCCGCCAGAGGGAGCGGGCCGCCGCGATGTCGTGAGGGGGATCCGTGGTCGACGCGGAGGAGCTGCGAAACGTCATGGCGCGCTTTCCAACCGGGGTGACGGTGGTCGCCACGGTGGGCGGAGAGGGACAGCCTCGCGGTCTCACCGTGAACTCGTTCACGTCCGTCTCCCTGGATCCGCCCCTCGTCGTCGGGAACCTACGCGGTGAGCATCCTCGGCGGCGACCAGGGGTTCCTGGCCCGACGCTTCGCGGTCGATCCGTCGGCCGAGCGCTTCGACGAAGTGGACTGGGTCGCGTGCCCGACCGGCGACCCAGTGCTCGTCGGAGCCGCCGGGTGGATGGGATGTACCATCGAGGCCGTCCATCCGGGCGGTGACCACTCGATCGTGCTCGGCCGGGTCGACTCGGCCGGGGTCACCGACGTCGACGCCCTCGCCTTCTACCGTGGACGCTTCGAGGACATGTCCCGATGAGGAGACCTCCCCGCGGTCGATGGCTGCCGCCGTTCGTGGTGGGTGCGTGTCTCGCCAGCGCCGCGGAGTTGGCCGTAGGGCTGCTCGTCTACGCCGGTCCCGGTTTCCTCCGTTCCGTCACAACCGTCCTGGCGGTGGAAGCGGCTGCGCTCGGGGTGGGGTTGTGGAATGCGCCCGGGCCGAGCCTGGACCTCTCGGACGTCATGAGGCGTCGGTGGCTCACGTGCCTGCTTTCTTTCCTCGTCGCGACGTTGTTCGCCGCTGCCTGGAGCATCGTGGGAGAGCTCGCCGGATCCGCGCTGGGGCAGGGGGTCGGCCTCGCGGCTCTGGCCGGCCTGCCGTTGTACGCGGGTGGGGCCCTGCTCGGGGGACTCTCATCGATGGAGGTACGGGCCGAGCGCTCAGGACCGGCGACGGTCGGCGCATATGCGGCGTTCGGTTCGGTCGTCGGGTTGCTGCTCACGGGCGCGGCCCTGACACGGGTCCTCACGCCTTCCTCCCTGATGTTGGCCTGCATCATCCTCCTGTCCGCAGCTGGCCTGGTCTTCAGCCATGTCCAGGACGGCGTGCTGCGGGTGCAGGTGAAGGGTCGGCGCCCGTCGCTCCTGGGTGAGGTCAGGGTGGAAGAGCGGACTCTGCCGGTGGCGGGTCCGCCCGTTCGGGCCCTGTTGGAGGGAAGTACCTTGCGCCGCTGGACCATCACGGAGGGGAGTCAGGCCGAGCCCTGGGACGTCGAGGTCTTCCGCGCCCTGATGCCGGGACCCGCGACATCGTTCCGCGTGTTGCATGTCGGAGGGGGAGCCTCGACGCTTTCCCGGAGCGGGATTCGAGAGCATCCCCTGGTCACCTTCGATGTGACCGAGCGCTCGCCCGCCACCGTCGAGTTGGCGCGGGAGCTCCTCGATGCCAGCGCAGATCCCTGGGACGGCGGCCGGGTCTCGCTGGCGGTCGGAAACCTCGAGGACCTCGTGGAGCTGCACGGCGCGTACGACCTGGTCTGCATCGACCTCGCGTCCCTGGATCCGGTCGGCGGACCGACCGGACTCTCGTCGCGGACCCGCGCCGGGCTGGTCGGGAGAGTCGCCACCGGGGGAACGCTCGTCTTCGGGCCCATCCCCATGGGTGTGCACGCGTGGCCGCTGCCCGCCGACTGGTGCGTGCGGGAGTTCAGGCGCACCGCCGAGCCCCCGCTGGCAGATCTCTTCGGCAATCTGGTCGCGGAGGAGGTCGTGACCGTCGTGCGTCCCGACGCCGGCACGGACTTCAGGCCTCCCCCGGGCTTCGAGGAGCAGGAGCGCGCCGGGTGATCGTCGCCCATCTGTCGGACCTCCATCTCGGGTTCCGCGCCTATGGAAGGGTGGACCGTGGGGTGGATGTACGGGAAAGGGATGTGGCGGCCGCCTGGGAGCGGGCGGTGGGGGAGATCGTAAAGGAGGCTCCCGACGTCGTCGTGGTCGCCGGGGACGTCTTCGACCGACCCGACCCCCCGGCGGGTGCCCTGGTCGCCCTGTCGCGAGGCCTCGAGACCCTGCGCGTCTCGCTACCGGACTCGCCGGTCCTGATGGTCGCGGGCCCACGGGACACGCCCCGACGTCCGGGTGACCCGGGAGCGCTCGCGGTGCTCGACACGTTTCCGAACGTGGAGGCGGCGACGGGCCTGCCGCGCTCCATCCTCGTCGAGCGGCTTGGGCTCCACGCCGCGCTGGTGCCGTACCGGGCAGCCGTGCGCGAAGCCTCCCCGTTGCCCGAGCCCGACCCGAGAGTCCGCTGGAACCTGCTCGTGCTGCACGCGCGCGAAGCGGTCGGCGACGAATCGGGGCTCTTCATCGACCCGGCCGACTGGGCCTACGTCGCCCTCGGGGGTGATCACCGGCGTCGTCGCGTCGGACCCAACATCGAGTACTCCGGATCTCTGGAGCGCGTCGCGCTCGACCCGTGGGACGAGGCCGCCGACGAAAAAGGCTTCCTCACGGTCGACCTGGAGAGCGGCGCGTCCCGATTCCATCCGATCCCGGGGCGTCCGGTCGTCGCGCTGGCACCCATTCGCGTTCGCTCCGGGGATCGGGAGCAGCTGCGTCGTCGCGTGCGAGAGGTGACCGGTGAGGTGCCGGGCGGCATTCGCTCCAAGATCGTGCGCCTGCGCCTCGAAGGTGCCGCGCCGGAGGATCTCCTGGCGCTTCAGGGCGAGCAGCTGCGCTCGTTGCGTCAGACGGCTCTGCACATGGCGGTGGAGGCCGGCCGCGAGCCGCCTTTGCCCGTCGAAGCGTCCCAGCCGATGGGGGGATCCGACGGCTTGCGAGGCGCCCTCGCCGCGGAGCTGGCCCGCGAGGGGCTGACCGACGAGACGACCCTGGAGCTCGTGCGGACCCTGGTCCCGGAGGATGCAGCCCCGTCACCGGAGGCAGTGGGCCGCCTCGAGGCGGTGGACGGCGAGGTGGCGGGGGTCGGTCGCGTGAGCACCTCCATCGTTCCGGGGCTGACGGCCCTGATCGGGGGCGTCGGGCGGTCCCGCCACGCCGTCGCCGCGCTCATCCTGGAAGCCGACCGGACGCCGTCGGGCCCGCTCAGGCGGTTGTGGGCCGGAGAGCGTGGCGAGACCCTGGACGGGGCCTTGCGAGAGGCAGTCGAAGCCGTCGGCGAGATGCGGGGGCTGGGGCTGGTCGCATCGGCACTAGAAGGCGCCCAGCGGCTCGGGGCCCCGGCGCTCGCCGAGTCCGCGGCCGCGCGGGGGCCCGAGGCCGAGGCTCCCTCCGCCGGTGCCGTGCGGATCGACCCTGAGCAGGTGGCGGCGGAGCTTCGGACGGCCGAGCGCGAGCTGAGGGGAATCCGTGCCGACAGTGTGGAGGCCAACGGAGACCTCGAGGTCGCCACCATGGATTGGCACCGCGAGCGTCAAGACGCCGAGACCACACTTCATGCGTACCGGGATCGTGCCCGGGAGCTGAAGAACCGTATCCGCCATATGGAATCGGCGGGCCCTTCGGCACCGTGCCCCACCTGTGGGAGGGTGCTGGAGACGCACTACGCCGCGGTCCTCGGCGAGCTGCGTGAAGAGTGGGAGGCGGTCGTGCAGGACGGGAGCTGGTGGAAGCGGCGCTGGGAGCAGCTGGAGTTGAAGCCCTCGCGCCTCCAGGAGCTCGAGGGCAAGGCACTTCGTCTTCACGCCGCCCTTGAGGGCACGTCCGAGCGCGTCGAGATCCTGCGCGCACGGCTCGCCGAGTTGGAGCGGACGGGGCCGAGGCCATCGGAGAGTGCGGCCGAAGGGCCTCTCGCCGGTGTCGTCGCGGCGCTGGTGCGCTTGCGGGATGCGAGGCTGGCTCGAGCCCGGGAGCTGGTGCTGGTCCGGGCCTCCCGTCACGTCGGGAAGATCTCGGGTGGACGCATCCTCGCGGTGACGTGGCACGACGGCCGGGGGCGACTCGAAGGCGATTCGGGGCCCCTGAGCCCGCTCTCCGAGGAGGACCTGGCAGCCGGTCGCCTGGCGCTCAGGACGGCGGCCGCCTCTCTGGTCGCCGGGGCCGGGACACGCCTGGCCTCACTCGTCGTCGAGGAGCCCTTCGATCGGCTGGACGCGGAGTCCGCGCTTCGCGCCCTGGTGTTGCTGAGGTCACTCCTGCCGGAGGTTCCCCGAATCGTGCTGGTCACCCGCGGCGACGCGGTGGACGCCCGCCCCGAGCTTTTCGAGACCATCCTCGAGGTCCGCGACGACGTCGGCAGGGGGATGGCGGTCCTTCGCCCGGCACCGGCGGGGGTGGGTCGGATCAATCTGAAGGAGACAGCGCCCCCGTCGCCACGCCAGAGGCTGTCGACCCACTGAGCGGCCGGCACTGCAGCGGATCGCAACCCGGGTGACCTTCCAGCGTAAGACTCCACTGCAACCTTTTGGTCCGCGCCTTCGTCGTAGTAGGTTGCAGGCGGGCGGCGGACGGTATCGCCCCTATGTGGGTCCAGCACTGTCCAGTTCGACGATGTTCAGCACCCTACCACTCCTGATTGCCAGCCTCTGCTGCTTCGTCGTGGCGATGCGGCTCTCCTATAAGAGATGGCGCAGGCGTCGCCTCGCGGCGCGCAGGCGCGTCGAGGCGCCGAACTCGTATTACTCGTCCCAGGGCGTCCGCAACCAAGAGGATCGCGATCGGTGGGGTCGCATCAACCTCCGCAAGTTGCACCCGCTCAACAGGGAAGAGGTTCAGCGGCTCATACAGGTTGTCGACAGTGAGGGGATCAAGGCCCTGTCTCACAAAGACCGGCTCTTTCTCGACAACATGACCCTTCCGCGCTTGGGTTAGCCGTTCGGCGGCTCCGGCCAGAGCCACGCGGCCCCGCGCACCCCGCTCGAATCACCGTGAAGATTGGCTCGCACCCGTGTCCTCACCTCGTCGCTGAATACCCAGGCGGGTAACGCGACCTCCACGTCGCCGGCCAGGTTGTTCAAGTTGGACATGCCGCCTCCCAGCACTACGACCTCCGGGTCCAGGATGTCGATGACCGTCGCGAGCCCCCGCGCGAGTCGGTCGACATAACGACCGAGGGCAGCCGACGCGCCGGGATCGTTCCGGCTGGCGGCGCGTGCGATCTCGCGGGTCGTCCAGTCCCGGCCCGTGGCGCCGAGATGATCACGGTGCAGCCCTGGTCCGGAAAGAAAGGTCTCGATGCAGCCGAGCTTCCCGCAGTAGCAGGGCGGCCCCGGCCGCTCCTCGTCCGACGGCCACGGAAGGGGGTTGTGACCCCACTCACCCGCGATGCCGTTGGCTCCCTCGACGACCCTGCCGTCGAGGACGATGCCGCCACCCACGCCGGTGCCCAGAATGACGCCGAACACGGAGCGAGCGCCCATCCCGGCCCCGTCCACGGCCTCTGACAGCGCGAAGCAGTTGGCGTCATTGGCCAGTCGCACCGGACGATCGAGCTTCGTCGCAAGGTCGCGGTCCAGCGGCTTTCCGATGAGCCATGTGGAGTTGGCGTTCTTGACCAGGCCCGTGCCCACCGAGACGGTGCCCGGGATACCCATGCCCACGGTGCCGCGGCCGCCGGCGTCCCGCTCGAGATCCACGACGAGCCCGGTCAGCGCATCGAGGGTGGCCGCGTATCCGGGAGGGGTGCTCAAACGCCTTCGGGCCAGCTCGACGCCTCCGGGGCCCAGGGCGATCCCCTCGATCTTCGTGCCGCCCAGGTCGATTCCGACCCGGATGGGCTGTTCCGGCATTCGGGCCGCTCCGCGCGCCTGGCCGTACTGCTCGCTGCGCCTACCGCTCAGCGGCCACCCACATGGGTCGGCCGAGACGCCGCCGCGGCGCGGAGGTAGACCTCGAGCAGCTCGCGGGGCTGGTTCGCATAGAGCTCGATGTATCCGCAGGAGCCACACAGCGACGCGTGCACGCGGGTGCTGGCCGCCTCCTGGAGCCGGCCTCGGTCGGGGTGGGCATCCACCCCTACGACCACCCGGATCCCTTGGGCGTCCGCGACATAAGCGCCGTCGATCATGTCAGGGGAAGAGCATTTAGGACACCTGTGATACGAAGTCATGAGGGCTCTCCAGCCAGGGCGGCGATGGCCTGGATCTCGACGAGGTAGCCGAAGTGCAGCTCACCCACGGGCACGACGGCGCGGGCTGGGCGGTGGCTCCCCATCATCTCCGTGTACACTCTGTTCACCGCCCCCCAATGTCCGATGTCCGAGACGTAGACCGTCACCTGCAGCACGTGCTCGAGTCCGCTTCCCGCAGCTTCGAGGATGCCCCGGACGTTCGTCATTGCCCGACGCATCTGGTCGGACGCATCGCCCGGGGGCGCGTCGGGGTCGTCCGGGTCGATCGGCAGCTGGCCCGCTACGTACACGGTGTCGCCATGGACGACGGCCTGGCTGTAGTGGCCGCCGGGAGTCGGGGCTAGCTCGGTCTTGACGAGGCGCATCGATCGGTGGTCGCAGGGGGAACGTTGCCCGCACGTTGGGAGGCCGTGGGGCCGTCGGCAAGTGCTGTCCCTATGGGCCGCGCACGCCGCTGTCCACGCGCGTATCTTGTCTCCGCCGGCCCGGGCACACGTCTTCCGCGACAGGAGTGGCCGTGAAGGTTCGCATTCTATCCGCTGCCGAGGTGACTTCCACGGTGGACATGCCGTCTGCGATCGGGCTCATGAGGACGGCCTTCGCCGCGCTGTCCAGCGGTGGCGCGGACGTGCCGGTCCGGTTGGCCATCGAGTCGGCGGACGGGATCCATCTGTTCATGCCGGGCCATCTGCGCACCTCCGGTGACACGGCCATCAAGGTGGTGTCGGTCAATCCCGGGAACACCACCCGCGGCCTACCGGTCATCCACGCCGCGGTTCTCGTGCTGGACGCCATGACGGGCCGAGCCCTCGCGTTGATGGACGGCACGCGCCTGACCGCTCTCCGTACGGGCGCCGCGGGTGGGCTCGCGACCGATCTGCTGGCCCGAAACGACGCCTCGGTGGTCGCGCTGTTCGGCGCGGGCGTCCAGGCCCGCGCGCTGCTCGAGGCGGTGCGCTGCGTCCGCGTGGTCCGTGAGGTGAGGATCGTCTCCCGCGGCGGGATGTCGGCCCGAGCCCTCGCCGAAGAGCTGACTGGGATCGACGCCTTCGCGGTCACGAGTCCGGTGGAGGCGCTCGACGGTGCCGACATCGTCGTGACAGCGACCAGCAGCGCGCACCCGGTCTTTCCGGGACGGTCCGTCGCGCCGGGCACGCACGTGACCGCCGTGGGATCGTTCACGCCGACGATGCGCGAGGTGGATACGGACCTCGTGCGACGTGCGACCCTGTTCGTCGATCAGCGCGCGGCGACGCTCGCCGAGGCCGGGGACCTGGCTGGGCCCATCGCGGACGGAGACCTGAGGCCCGACTCCATCGCGGCCGAGATCGGCGAGGTCGTGTCCGGCGCCCACCGGGGTCGGAGCACGGCGCAGGAGATCACGTACTTCAAGTCCGTCGGTAACGCGATTCAGGACGTGGTGGTCGCGGCGTACGCGCTCCGGGAGGCCGAGCGCTCCGGCCTGGGAGCGGTCGTGGACCTCTGAATGGCGGTCACGCGGATCCGTGAGTAGTGGGGTCTCAGTCCTCGGGCGGGGTCTCGCCGCCGAATGCCTCGATCAGGTCGGCGATGAGCTCTCGGGCTTCCCGGAGCGACTCCTTCGGCACCAGCACGGTGACGCCCAGCGCGCTGGCGCCGGCGAACCCGGGGCCGAAGATCCCTGTGCGGTCGTTCACGATCGCAACCGGGATCCCCTCAGCCTCCAGCTGCTGCCGTGCCAGCTCGGCCTCGGTCGCCGCCGCGAAGATCGCGGCCTTCGTCCAGCGCGGCTGCTCTCCGACCGCGAACGGGCGCCTCAGGTCCCGAGTTCCGTCCATGCCTCGGAGCGCTCCTGGTACCGCGCCAGCCCGGTCGAGTCGGCGCGTTGGAGCGCCGCCTGCGCCAGGGCCAGGTAGGCCCACGCATAGTAGTTCGGAATGCCGATCGTGGCTTGATCCGGCCAGTGGCTCCACCCTTCGGGCAGCCCGGTTCGATGCACGAAGACCTCATCCGCGAGCACCCGTGTGCGCTCCATGTCCACCCACGGTCCCGTGATCGCGACGTAGGGTGTCTCCGCCATGCGCACGACCGTGTCGGACTCCTCGAGGGCTCCGTTGTTGAGCTTGAACGCGAGCCCGTGCCGGATGAGGTAGCCGTCCAGGCCCAACGAGGTAGCCGCGTTGCCACTGGACGCGAAGTAGATGGGCCGCTCGTCAATCGAGTGGCTGATCAGAACGAGCGCGTATTGCTCCCACGGGTACAGCAATGTGCCGCCCTGGACGACGGCGGTGACGTTGCCCAGTGGAACAGCCTGGGTCCTGTCGAGCTGCGAGTAGCTTCGCGCGACCCTGTCGATGGTCGCGTCGTCGAGTGGGAGAATCGACTTCGAGGGTCTCGATATCGCTTTCTCGAGGTGGAGGGCGACCTTGCCGTCCGCGGCCTGCTCTCCCGGACCCACATAGATCGCGTCCGTGTTCGATCCGGTGTAGGCGCGCTGGCACAAGTTGAGCGTGGGGTCGTCTTCCGCCGACACGCCCTCCGGGCACGGAGCCGTGAGATCCCGGAGCTGCTTGGCGTACCAATCCGTGTTCAGATAGGACGTCACGATCACGGTCACGTCGCGGCGGATACCTTCGGCCTCCTGGAGGTACCAGAGCGGGAACGTGTCGTTGTCGCCATTCGTGAACAGGACTCCGTAGGGCTCCACGCTCATGAGCAGGTTGTACGCCCAATCCCGAGCCGAGTAATCGTGGGCGCGGCTGGCCCAGCTCCAGTTCGCGATCAACGGGACCACGGCGAGGCCCAGGATGGGGGCCATCTTGACCATCGTGGCCCCCATCTCGCGGGCCGCTTCCCGCCATAGCGTCGCGATGCCGATCCCGGCCCACAGCCCCCACACCGAGAAGCTGCCGACGAAGAAGTAGTCGCGCTCGCGGACCTCATGCAGGTTCGTGTCACGCACGGGCGCCTGGCCCGAGGGACAACGTCGCGAAGAGGGCCGCAAGGTAGAGGAAGCTCGGCCGGTCCCTGCGGAAGTGCTCCACGGCGCCCCAGACGCCCAGCCCGGTGAAGAGCATCGTGAACGGGAGCCGCAGGTTCGCGAACACGGTGTTCGTGCCGTCGAGCGAGCGCGCCCACTGCCAGTCGAAGTACTGGAGGTAGTTGGTGAGCTGTGACGCCAGCGGCGCGAGCCGCGGGAGCAGTGCTGGCTTGTCGTACTGCGTCCGGTTCAGCGCCTCCGACAGCGCCACGCACCCGGCCTTTCCATAGGTGACGATGGCGGTGAGCGCCGACGCGATGTCCGGGCAGGTGGGCGCCGCCTCGTTGATGATCGGGTTGAGCCCCGCGCGGATGGGCAGGAACAGATGGATCGACAGGCCCAGCATCGCGGCCGGGACCGCCGCCAGATACAGCTTCCAGTTCAGCAGCGCGCGGGGGTGGACGACCAGGATGAACAGGCCGATCGCGGGCGCCGCCAAGAACGCCATGAGATGGTTCCCGATGCTCAGCGCCAGGATGAACGCCATCAGCACGAGAAGGTTGTCGTCCTTGCCCTTCCCCAGATTCTCCTGCCAGCGCACCACGAGCCAGGACAGCAGGGCGATGGTGAGCAGAGAGACGGTGTAGACCTTCTCGTTGACGTTCGACTGGCTCCACACCGTGAAGGCGGTCGCACTGACCAGGACCGCCGCGGACGCTCCGACGAGCCGGAAGCGGCGATCTTCGGAGAAGTACCTGAGCACGTGGTGGGCGACGAGGAACCAGAGCGCATGGGCACCAGCGCCCATAACGGAGCTGAACAGGTTGATCCGTGCCGCCACGCCCAGTCCCAGTGGTGCCAGCAGCACGGACCATGCCCGGGCGAGCACCACGAAGAGCGGGTTACCCGGTGGGTGGGGGATTCCCAGGATGTTCCCGGTGGCGATGTACTCGCTCGTATCCCAGAACGCGGTCGTCCGTGACAGGGTCACCGCGTAGAGCGCAAAGACGAGGAGCCCGGCGATCGCAGCCGCGCCGTAGGGGGGGCGAAGGTCGGCCGAGTCAGCCGGTGCGCCCGCCGCGGGGTCGTCTCGTTTCGTAGCCTCGCTGGCCATTCTTCTCGCTATTCCGGTTGCTGTCCGATCCGGCCGCTCGAACCGGGAAAGATAACGCGGGCCGGCCCATCCGTGTGCGCGCCCTCCGGCCGTCAGGCATCCTCGACGAGGTGGAGGCAGCCGTAGGCATCCACGGTCAGCCGCCACTCGGGAGGGACCCACGTCGTCGCGCTGTACTCCTGTACGATGAGCGGACCGGCGATTTCGTGGCCTGGGCCGAGATCGCGGCGCCAGACGCGGCCCGATCGAACCGTCTCGCCCGCGTAGAACACCTCGGTCTGCGTGAGGGGAGGAGTGCCCGGGGAGGGGGGCAGCTCCTGGTGCTCCAGGGGTAGCGGTGGAGCGTTCACGACCACGCGGAGCGTGACCGCCTCCAGGGGCGTGTCTCGCCGCTCGTACCCGTACCGTTCCAGGTGCGAGGCATGAAAGCGCTCGATCCAGTCGTGGGCGGCTACCCGCAGCTCGAAGCTCTGTCCCGTGTAGCGCGCGTCGATCCAGCGCTCGACGACCAGATCTCCCGAAGCGGCTCCTTCGGCGAGCATCTCCCGTGTAGCGCGCTCCTCGAGCTCATCGAAGACCTCGGTGAGCAGGCGGTCGACCGTGGGGTCGGCCGAGGAGGCCAGAACCGTGCGCGAGGCTTCGCGGGATACGGGGGATGCCAACATTCCATACGCCGACAGGAGACCGGGGTCCGGTGGCACGAGCGCCCGGGCCGCTCCCAGGCGCCTGGTCAGCTCGGCGACATGCAGGGCGCCGGCCCCGCCGAAGGCCGCGACGGCGAAGTCAGCCGGGTCGTAGCCCCGCTCGACCGAGATCACCCGGAGCGCGCGCTCCATGGCCGTGTCGGCCACAGCGAGAATGCCCTCTGCGGCGGCTTCGGGGGTGATCCCGAGCCCATCCGCGAGACGAGCCAGCGGTGCGCGAATCCGCTCGCGGTCGAGTCGGCCCTCCCCACCGAGGAAGGCGTCTGCAGGGAGGCGGCCGAGCCAAACGTGGGCATCGGTGACCGTGACGCCCGTGCCGCCACGGCCGTAGCAGATCGGTCCCGGATCCGCTCCCGCGCTCTGGGGCCCGACCCGAAGCGCGCCCCCCGCGTCCAGGCGGGCAAGGGAGCCTCCACCGGCACCGACCGTGTGGATGTCGATCACGGGCACGGCCACCGGCTGGCCGTCGATCTCGAACTCACGGGTGCTGAGCGGACGCCCCGGGCACAGCGACACGTCCGTGGACGTCCCTCCCATGTCGAAGGTGATGACACGGTCGTGGCCGGCTCTTCGTGCCCAGTCGAGCGCACCCACGACGCCCCCTGCGGGTCCCGAGAGCACGGTGTGGACCGGCTCTCTCTGGGCGCGCTCCACAGGGATGGCGCCGCCGCTCGATCCCATGATCGTGACGCGCTCCGCGCGCGCCTCGTGCGACAGCCGGCCCAGGTAGCGGGACATGAGCGGCGCCACGTAGGCGTTGACGACGGTCGTGGACGTGCGCTCGTACTCCCGGAACTCCGGAAGCAGCTCCGATGAGATGGACAGCGGAACGTCGAGCCCGTCCGCGATGGCCTCCGCGACCGCGCGCTCGTGGTACGGATTCGCGTAAGCGTGCAGCAGGCAGACCGCCACCGCCTCGGGAGCCCGGTCCGCGACTGCCTGCGCGACTTCCGCGAGCGCGCCGTCGGACAGCTCGGCGACGACCTCGCCCCTGGGCCCCAGCCGTCCGTCGACGCCCACGCGGTCCTCGCGCGCTACGAGCGGTGGGGGACGATGCCCGACCAGAGCATAGAGTTGGGGACGGTTCTGGCGCCCGATCTCGATCACGTCCTCGAAGCCCCGGTTCGTGACCAGGACGACCCGTGCTCCCCGGCGCTCCAGGAGAGCATTCGTGGCGACCGTCGACCCGTGCAGCAGGATGAACCGCTCCCGCTCGGGCATGATCGTGCGAAGCCCTTCGAGCACCGCCTCACTCGGATCGGTCGGCGTGGAAGGGATCTTGAGGGTCGACAATCCGCCGGGCCGCCAAAGGACCAGGTCGGTGAACGTACCTCCCGTGTCCACGGCTACGACGGCCGTTGACGCGTTCTCATGCGCTTGGGACATTGCTTCGTGCAGCTCCAGCCTGGCTTCGAGCGATTCCGGGAGTACGCCGAAGACGCGCGGGTGGTCCCCGTCTGGAGGGAATTCCTCTTCGACGTGGACACCGCCG
>QJYK01000187.1 GCA_003248075.1 Gemmatimonadota bacterium
GAGTCGGCGCTCACACACGCCGACGAGGCGACGCAGCCCATCCTCATCATGCACGGAACCGCCGACCCGACCGTGTCGTTCAACGAGAGCCTCAAGTTCTTCAACGCCCTCCGCTTCAACGAGAAGACGGCGTTCCTGCTCGCCTATCCCAACGAGGGGCACCATCTGAGCAAGCTGGGAAACCGGAAGGACTTCACGATCCGCTTCTTCGAGTTCTTCGACCATTACCTGAAGGGTGCGCCGGCGCCGTCATGGATCACCGAAGAGGTACCGTTCCTGAAGAAGGCGGAGGATGCCGTACGCAGGTAATACGCGAGACGCCCCGGGTGTGACCGCGACCCGCTCACCGAGCTTCAGTCGTCAGTTTGAGGAGGTCCCCATGGCCGTCGCGTCGTAGCCTCCGAGCGCCTCCACCTGCCGCCGGATTCCCGGACGACGGAGCAGCCCCAGGAGCGCATCGACGGCCGGAAGGTCCAGAAAGTGGTCCGGGATCACCAGCTCGTACGCCTCGTCGCGCAGCGGCACAAATCCGAGACTCCTGGCGATTCCGGCTGCTCGGATCGCGACGCCGGCGTCCGCGGCCCCGGACGCGATGCCGTCGGCCACGGACAGATGGCCCCGGGCCGTCGTCGCATAGCCCTCGACCTCGGCGGGCTCCACGCCGGCGGTCTCGAGAGCCTCGTCGAGCAACGCGCGGCTCCCTGACCCGTCTTCGCGGTTGAGGACGCGGACGCGCCGCCCTCCCAGGTCCCCGATTCCCGCGACACGTCCTTGCACGTCCGGACGAAGCAGGAGCCCCTGCTCCCAGATGGAGAACGCGATGCGGGTGCACGGGAACGGCACCAGCTCGCGAACCCACGGCCCGTTCCAGGTATCCGACCGGGGGTCGCGCAGGTGCGCGCCCGCGATGTGCGCCTCACCTCTCGCGAGCGTGAGGAGCGCCGCGCGGCTGCCACGCTCCGTCCAGCTCACGTCGATCCCATGCTCCCGTCGGAGCGCGTCCAGCACGATCCCGAACGCCGGGTCGCAGCCGACGACGGCCAGCCCGGCCGCCGCCCGCTTCGAGAGCATGCGGACGACGATGTCCCGCCCGACGCCGGCCTCCACCAGGCCGTCCGCGGGCTCCACGGGCCGATGCGCCTCCGCGCACGGGTGGGCGACCCATCGTCCGCCGATCCGGGTCAGTCGTACGCGATGTCCCGATGTCGGGGCAACCACGCTGGACCAGATCGCGTCACGGCGGTCGCCGGTCTCGCCGGGAAGACGGAACAGCACCTCGACGGAGCGTCCGATCGCCGCCGCGAGCCGGAGGGCGACCTCGGTCGACGGCACGGAGGCACCGGACTCGATCGCTGCGTAGCTCTGCCGAGAGACTCCCGCCGCTTCCGCCATCCGGGATTGGGACCAGCCCAGTCGCCGACGCTCGTCGGCCAGGGCGTTTCGCAGGCGGCCGCTCACGGCTTCGATTCTTCCGGGGACGTGTCGGGCTGCACGCCGATCTCGGTGGCCTTCAGCGCGACCCAGATCTCGGTCTCGAGGGTGAGGGCGAGCTCTACGCGTGCCTCGGCGGTCACCTCCACCGTGACCGGGAGCGGCGCGCCCGTGAGGAATCGGACCCGGTGCCCGTGTTGCTCGAGTCGCACGACACGGGTCCGCCAGATGTTTCGAAAGCTGCCTTCGGGTCGAGCGCGGTGGACCGAGATGGACGTGGGCCGAAGCGTGACGAGGACCGGGCCCTCGATCCCGTGGTCCGCGATGTGGAGGACGTGACCCCCGGTGTCCACCGCGCCCTCTCGTGCGGTTCCGCGGACGAGCGTCGTTCCACCGAGCTCCGCCGCGTACTCGGTTCGCGGACGCAGGCGGATCTCGTCCGCCGTCCCGGCCTGGGTCACCCTCCCGCCCTCGAGCACATGGATCTCGTCGGCCAGATGGAAGGCCTCGGTCGGGTCGTGGGTGATGAGCAATCGGGGCCCTTCGAACTCCGCGAGATGCTCCGCGAGGACCCGCCGGACCACGGACCGGGTTCTCACGTCGAGGGCTCCCAGAGGCTCGTCCAGGAGGAGCAGCCCGGGCTCGGTGGCCAGGGCCCGTGCCAGGGCGACGCGCTGGGCCTGCCCACCGGACAGGTCGCGCGGGTACCTCCCTTCGAGACCGCCGAGCTCCAGGCGACGGATCCACCGGTCGGCGCGCGTGCGTGCCTCCGCCCCCCCCAGTCCGCGGCTCCTTGGACCAAAGGCCACGTTCTCGAGGACGGTCAGGTGGGGGAAGAGCAGGTAGTCCTGGAACACGACCCCGACCCGGCGAGCCTCGGCAGGAACGAGGACCCCCACCGACGGATCGTCCAGGACCTCGCCGCCGAGTTCGATGTGTCCCGCGTCGAGCGGCAGGAGCCCCGCCAGGGCCGCCACCACCGTCGATTTTCCGGCGCCATTGGGACCCACCAGCGCCGCCGTCCGGCCCGCCGGGACCGAGAGCCTGGCATCCAGACGGAACTCCGATCGTCGGAGCTGCAGGGTAGCATCCAGCCCTCTCACGGAGCCCTCCACCATCGATTGCGCAGCGCGACGAGCACGAGGAGGGACACCAGGACCATCACCAGGCTGATGACGACTGCGGTATCCCGATCCCGTTCCAGGGCGACGAAGACCGCCAGGGGCAGCGTCTGCGTCCGCCCCTGCAGGTTGCCGGCGAAGGTGATCGTGGCGCCGAACTCACCGAACGCGCGCGCCCAGGAAAGGACCAGACCCGAGACGAGGGATGGAGCGATCATCGGCAGCGTGACGCGACGGAGCACGGTCCATCTGCGGGCGCCCAGGCTCGCGGCCGCGTCCTCGTAACGGCGGTCCTGGGCGTGGAGCGCGCCCTCCACCGTGACGACCAGGAACGGCATGGCCACGAAGGTGTTGGCGACGATCACACCCCAGAGGGAGAAGGGAAGCACGAGGCCGGTAGCGGCCTCCAGGGGCGCTCCCACCAGGCCGCGCCGACCGAGGGCGAAGAGCAGCGCCGCCCCACCCACCACGGGGGGCAGCACGAGCGGAAGCGTGACGATTCCCCGTACGAGCGCCCGTCCGGGAAAAGCGACCCGCGCCAGGATCCAGGCCAGGGGGACGCCCAGGACCAGCGACACGACCGCAGCCGCCACGGAACTGACAGCGGAGACCCTGAGTGCATCGCCGACGACCTCGCCCGAGAGGAGGGCCGGCAGCCGCGTCCACGGCGTGCGCGCCAGGAGGCCGGCGAGGGGGAGTGCGAAGAGCGCCAGACCCGCCACGGCCAGGACGACCAGAGGGACGGGTGGGGGCCGTCGGCCGCGAGGCCGCGATCGTCGCTCGCTCACGACCGCGTGAACCCGAACCTGGAAAGGATGGACCGCCCCTCGTCGGACAGGATGAAGCGAACGAAGGCGTCCGCACCGCGGGGATTGGGCGCATGCGCGAGCACCGCGATGGGATAGGCGGCCATCACGTTCAGATCGGCCGGGATGTCGAGGCCCCACACCGATCCTCCCGCCGATGCAACGTCGGTCAAGTAGGTGATGCCGGCGTCGAGCTCTCCGAGCTCGATCTTGGTGAGGAGCGCCCGTACGTCGGGCTCTTCCGTGTCGAGGGAGGGAACCACCCCGGCCCGGGCCAGGACAGTCCGCGCCAGGTCGCCACACGGGACCCCCTGGGCACAAAGACCCAGGCGAAGCGACGGGTCGGCGAAAGCCTCCAGCCCCTCGACGCCCCCTGGATTGCCCTTGGGCACAGCGACCTGAAGCGAGTTGCCGGCGAAGATCCGGGGCTCACCGGAAACCAGGCCGTCCCGGGCGGCCTTCTCCGTGTCGGCCATGTCCGCCGAGGCGAACACGTCCACCGGCGCGCCCTCGAGGATCTGGGTCCGCAGGGATCCACTTCCACCCAGGTTCAGGACGACGTCGACCCCCGGGTGGGCGGCCTCGAAGGCGGCCTCGACCTCCGCGAAGGCATCCGTGAGGGATGCCGCCGCAGATACCAGGATCATTCCCGTGATCGATGCGCCCGGCGCGCCCGAGTCCGCGAGGTTGTCCGGTGCGCTCTGAACGCCGCAAGCGCAGAGGACCACGGAGAGCACGACCGCGCGGGCCGGCCGTTGCGGGCGCACACTCCTCCAAGCGCCATCGGCACCGCTCGACCCGGGCCACGGCCGCAGGCGAAGTTGTAAAGAATACATGACGATAATGTCATGTATACCTGCATACGGCGCCAGTCGAACCTTCGTCGCGGCTTTGCACAAGACACCCTGGCGGCCTACCCTTCGGCCTATCGCTCTGCGACGGGAGGCGCCGTGTCGCGGTTCTTCACGCTGGTGATCCTCTTGGGGCTCACCCAGCTCACGCTCTACGGCGGACATGGGCACCAGGGACCCGGCGGCGAGGCCATGCTCCTGGGGTTCGTCCTCATCGCGGCCTACCTGGCTGGGCTCGCCGGGAGCCTGGCCGAGCTCCCGCAGATCACCGGGTACCTGATCTTCGGGGTCCTCATCGGTCCCCATCTCCTGGGCATCCTTCCCCAGACGGCGGTCGAGGACTTCCGCCTCGTGAACGGGGGCGCCCTGTCTCTCATCGCCATGACGGCCGGTGGCGAGCTGCGCCTGGAATCGGTTCGAAGGCGCGCCCGAAGTATCACCTCCATCCTGGCCTTTCAGATGGTCGTGGTCTTCGCGGTGGTGGTGGCGGCAGTCTACTGGGGCCGGCCCCTGATTCCGTTCCTCCGGAATGCGCCGCCCCGTGCGGCATTGGCGGTCGGCCTGGTGTTCGGATTGGTGGCAGTGGCCAAGTCCCCGGCCACCACCATCGCGGTCATCACCGAAGAGCGCGCCCGAGGCATCCTCACCGAGACGGTCCTGGGCATCACCGTGATGAAGGACGTCCTGGTGCTGATGCTCATCGCCCTGCTGATCCCCCTGGCGGCGGTCGTGGCGGATCCTTCGGCTCCGTTCTCGGTGGACGTCCTGGTCGAGGTGCTCTGGTCGATCGTCCTGTCGATCCTGGGCGGGCTCGGGGTGGGTTGGCTGCTGTCCCAATACCTCCGGACCGCCGGGGAGTACCGGGTGGTCGTGGTCTTCCTGTCCGCGTTCCTGCTCGTGCTGCTGGCCGAGCCGCTCGGACTCGAGTATGTCCTCCTCGCCATGGCGGCGGGCTTCTTCGTCCAGAATTTCTCACCGCGTGGACCGTCGCTGCTGCGCGCCCTGGAGATGAACTCCGTGCCCCTGTACACGCTCTTCTTCGCCGTGGCCGGTGCGGACCTCCGCCTCGACCTGCTGGCAGGCGTCTGGTCCATCGTGCTCCTGGTCGTCGTATTGCGCATGGGCGCTCTGGCGCTGAGCACGTATCTGGGCGCGAGAGCCGTGGGGGATCCCGCCACGGTCCGCAGCCATGCCTGGCTGGGGTTCCTGGCCCAGGCGGGCGTCACCCTCGGCATCGCGAACATCGTGCGGGATCGATTCGCGGGCTGGGGCCCCGACGTCGCCACGGTGATCGTGGCGATGATCGCCGTGAACCAACTGATCGGGCCTCCCGCGTTCCGCTTCGCCCTCGTCCGCGCCGGCGAGAGCCGCAGGGCGCGCAATCGCCGAGCCCCCCGCGAGCTCCAGGTGAATCCTTCGGCACCGTGATTCCTCAAGAGGCCGGTGGAGGCCGTGTGCGGCCGGCTGGCCCTGGCTCCTAGCGTACGCGCAGAACGGCCTGGGCGGTGACGGCATCGGCGCCGATCACCCGGGTGCGTGCCGTCAGCGTGACCTCCCCGGGTGCCAGCGCCAGGTAGACGAATCGGACCGGATCGTCGTCCAGTCGGCTCCACACGGAGTTGGCGGCGACGCCGGAGCTCTCCGACGGCTGGTGCAGCATCAGGCCGGCCGTACGGAAGTTGATCCCTGGCACGCGGGTCCCGTCGGCATCGAGCGCCTCGACACGGAACCCCACCGTATCTCCCGGCGCCACCTCGGCCTCGCTCGGAGTGATCCGCAGCCGGGCGAACCGCGGCAGCACGCGCACCCGGATCTCACCTCTCGCTCCGGCTGCCACGACGGCCAGCGTGGCCTCTCCCGCTCGGACGCCCCGGATCGTTCCGACCCGGTCGACCTCGGCCACCGCGGGGTCCGATGAGGACCACGCGTAACGATCTGGCGCCTGCGTCGACGGCAGCTCCAGGGGCCCACGCGGGTCGCAGCCGGAATCACCGAAGTAGGTCTCCCAGGGGCGGGCCTCGATGGTGGCGGTGTCGCCCACCCTGATCGCGTAGATCTCCAGCGGGGTGCTCGGCGGCCCCTCGATGCTCCCGATCCCGACCTGGAAGCGGATCTCCCGGTCGAACGAGAAGGAGCCACAGCAGCCGCCCACGGCCAGGACCCCCGTCATCAGCGCGACGAACCCGATTCTCACAGGGATCCGTACGGTGCGCTGCTCGCACGGCTTTCCCCGCGCGGTGCTGCCTTCGTGCTCATGATTGGGCCATTCGACTCCGGTCAACCGAGTGTCCGGAGTCGAGCGTGATCCTGGGGGGGCGTCGGTCGGGGCTACTTGATGGCCAGGAACCCCTCGAAGCAGATCCACTTCATCACGGTGGTGATGTCCGTGAAACCGGCCCGACGCAGCAGGCCGAGGTTCCCCTCGGTGGAAAAGGGCTCCAGGACCCCCTTGAGGCTGCTCGTCTTGTTCAGGATCTCGTCGGCGCTGAACCCGTTCTTGGCCTTGAAGTCGTTGTAGAGCGAGACCGCGATGTCCTGGAAGCGGGCGTCCGGGCCCCGGACCTTCTCGAACAGGAGGAACGCGCCTCCCCAGTTGAGTCGCTCGTAGATCCGGTTGATCAGCTCCTGCCGGTGTCGTGGCGGGATGAACTGCACGCAATAGTACGATACGAAGAGGTCGGCCTTCTCCCACTCGTACTCCAGCGCGTCCCCGACGACCAGCTCGATGTTCGGGATTCCTGCGCAGTGGGCGCGGGCCTTGCCGACCATAGGTTCGACCGGATCGATGCCGATCCAGCGCGCGCGCGGCTTGTGGACGTGGTGCTCGGCGAGCCTACGGATGAGCTGTCCCGTGGAGACGCCGATCTCGTAGCAAACGCTGTCGGCGTGGACGAAATAGTCGCTGTACCCGCATACGAGCTCGTGCCCTTCGTCGTAGAGCGGGACCGATTTTCGGACGTGCTCGACGAAGGTGTCCGCCACATCCCCTTCGAAGCTCCAGTCCGCTCGAGCGGTCTCGATCCCTTGACCGACCTTCATGGCATCTCCCCGTTCCGGCCGTTCCTGGCAGAATCCCGGTCCCGCGCGCATGTTGCCGGCCCGGGACCCCGCACCGCAGATCCTCTCCACGCAAACGCGACTTGTCCACAGACTACGATCTCGCCGAGACCACCGCCACCCGACCGAAAGGCGGCGGCTCGGGGCGGGCGAGGGAGGTCCCCACGCTGCCGCTGGCACGCTGGTCCGGGGTTGAAGGACGGCCTCTTCTCGTAGCCGGACCCTGCAGCGCCGAGAGCGAAGAGCAGGTTTTCGAGACGGCCCGTCGACTCCATGGACTCCAGGTCGACTACCTCCGGGCCGGCATCTGGAAGGCGCGGACCCGGCCCGATTCGTTCGAAGGGATCGGGGCCCCGGCGCTTCGCTGGCTCACGGCCGCAGGGGCGGCTTTCGGGCTCCGCACCACCACCGAGGTCGCGCGCGCGGAACACGTGGATGCCGCGCTCCACGAGGGGATCGACTTACTCTGGGTGGGCGCCCGGACGACGGCCAACCCCTTCTCGGTACAGGAGATCGCGAACGCCCTCCGGGGTTGCGACATCCCCGTGCTGATCAAGAACCCCACGAGCGCCGACCTCGGCCTGTGGCTGGGAGCGCTGGAGCGTATGTCGGCGGCGGGGGTTGAGGCCCTCGGAGCCATCCACCGCGGCGTGGCCGAGGCCCGGTCGGCCCCGTACCGCAACGCGCCGGCGTGGAGCATGGCCATCGAGCTTCGGCGCCTCCTTCCGGGAATCCCGATCCTGTGCGACCCCAGTCACATCTGTGGCCGGCGTGACCTGATCCCGGGTGTGGCGCAGCATGCGCTGGACCTCGGGCTCGACGGCCTCATGATCGAGGTGCATCGCGATCCCGACCACGCCTGGAGCGATGCGGAGCAGCAGGTCACGCCCGAGCGCATGGGTCAGATCCTGTCCGAGCTGAGCGTGCGCGCTCCCGACTCGGAGGACGCGGCCTTCACGCGGTCGTTGGGAGCGCTGCGCGACCGGATCGACGTGGTGGATCACGCCCTCATGGGGCTTCTGGCCGAGCGAGCCGGCATCGTCGAGCTCATCGGCCAGGTCAAGAAGGACAACAACGTCATGCCGCTCCAGTCGACCCGATGGCGACACCTGCTCGAAGCCAGGCTGGAGGAGGCCCGGACGCTCGGACTGGAGCCGCAATACGTGAAGGCCATCTACGACGTCATCCACAACGAGTCCGTGCGCCGCCAGAGCGAGATCGTCTCCGGTGAGGCCGGTGGACACGGAGCTGCGGGCGTCGCGCCCGACCCGGGCGATCCTGGCCGGAGCGAGGACGTTCCATGACCCCGTTCACGCGGTTCGGGGCGTTCATCTTCCGCCACAGGGACGCGCTGTTTCCCGTGGTGCTCGCCGTGAGCCTCGTTGTGGGCGCGCCCGCGGCCCTCGAGTCCCTTTCCGGATCCGGAGCCCTCGGGCTCGCGGCGGGAGCCCTCCTGGCGGTGACGGGTGAAGCGCTCAGGCTCTGGGTCATCGGCTATGCCTACATCGTCCGGGGCGGAAAGGAGGGCAAGGCGTACGCCGAGGAGCTGGTGCGCGAGGGCCTGTTCGCGCACGCGCGACACCCGCTATACACGGGCAACCTCATGATCGCCTGTGGCCTCTGGCTCATGTACGGAACCGCGTTCACCGTCTTCGCCGTCATCCCGTTCTTCTTCGTCGTCTACTGGGCGATGGCCCTCAACGAGGAGGAGTACCTGATCGGCAGATTCGGTGACGAATACCGGAGCTACATGAAGGACGTGAACCGCTTCATCCCCGATCTGCGCGGGATTTCGAGGTCCCTGGAGGGATTCGAGTACGATTGGCGGAGAGCGCTCAGGAAGGACTACGGGCAGATCGCGCTTCCCCTGTGGGCCATCATCATCCTCGCGAGCTGGCGGCTTCGGGTGGTGTGGCCCGGGGCAGTGACTGCCGGAGTCGTCGCCGCGCTCGCCGTAGCCGTCGCCTACGTCGTGGTCCGCACCCTGAAGCTGCGGGGGCGTCTCGAGAGCCGCCCGAGCGATGCCGTCGCAGGTGGACGGGACTGAGGGGGGTCGCGGGGCCGGACCCGCCGGTGCCCCCGCCCCCGAGCAGCGCGCCGGAGCCCCGCGCCCGAGGCTCTCCCTGACGCCGATTCTCCTTTGCGTCGCAGCGGCCGCGATCCTCCATGGCTCGGCGACCGCCCAGGCCACACGCTCCGGCAATCCGATCCTCCCCGGTTGGTACGCCGACCCCGAGGCGCACGTGTTCGCCCGCTCGTACTGGATCTTCCCCACGACCTCGGCCCCCTACGACGAGCAGACCTACCTGGACGCCTTCTCGTCGGAGGACCTCGTAACCTGGACGAAGCACCCGCGCATCCTGAGCCTGGACGACGTGACCTGGGGGACGCGCGCACTCTGGGCGCCGTCCGTCGTCGAGAAGGACGGCTGGTACTATATCTTCTTCTCCGCCAACGACATCCAGAGCGACGCCGAGGTCGGAGGCATCGGGGTGGCGAGGGCACGCACGCCCGAGGGCCCCTTCGAGGACTACCTGGGTCGTCCGCTGATCGATCGGTTCCACAATGGCGCCCAGCCCATCGACCCGTTCGTGTTCCAGGACGCCGACGGGAGTTGGTACATGACGTACGGAGGATGGCGCCACTGCAACATCGCCCGACTCGACGACGACTTCACCGGGTTCGTGCCTTTCGACGACGGCTCCCTGTTCCGGGAGATCACCCCGGAGGGGTACGTGGAGGGGTCGTTCATGCTGGTCAAGGATGGCAGGTACTACTTCATGTGGTCGGAGGGCGGTTGGACGGGGCCGGATTACGCGGTCGCGTACGCCGTGGCGCCGTCACCGACCGGGCCGTTTCGACGGGTCGGTAGGATCCTCGAGCAGGATCCCGGCGTGGCGACGGGCGCGGGTCACCATTCGGTGATGCACGCGCCGGGGTCGGACACGTGGTACGTCGTCTATCATCGGCGACCCCTCGGAGAGACGGACCGGAACCATCGTGTGGTGAGCATCGACGAGCTCCACTTCGATGGTGAGGGGGGCCTCATGCCGGTGCGGATCACGAAAGAGGGCGTGCAACGCGACCCGATTCACGGCGCCGGGCGTCGGTAGGCGACGCACGTCTTGAAGGAACCCGCTCCAGCCCCTACCCTCCATCCGGGGCGAGGGCGGGTGCGTCTCGGGGGTCCGGGACGATGCGGGACCAAGGACGCCGCCCATGAAGGCGAAGACGGAGGAGAGGATCGCTCGGCTCGAGGGGGAGCTGGAGGCGGTCCTGGATGCGGCGCTGGCGCTGGAGAAGCGATACGCGGCCCAGCTGGCCCAGGTGCATCCCGAGCAGCGCGACAGCGCGCTGAACCTGCTCCATTACCTGGCCCTCAGACAGCGCGACATCCGTGAGCTGCAGGACGATCTGAGCGCGCTCGGCCTGTCCAGCCTGGGCCGCGCCGAGGCGCACGTCCTGGCCACCGTTCATGCGGTGCTCCACGCGCTGCGGGCGCTGCGGGGAGCCAAGCGCAAGCGGAAGAAGCCTCCCCTCACGTTCAAGCAGGGCCGGAAGCGCCTCAAGCGTCACACCAACGCCCTTCTTGGGAAGAAGCTGAAGGGCAGCTCGATCCGGATCATGGTGACCTTCCCCACGGAGGCGGCCGGGGACTACAACATGGTCCACGACATGCTCGCAGCGGGCATGAACTGCGCGCGCATCAACTGCGCACACGACGGTCCGGCCGAATGGGAGCGCATGGCGGCGAACGTCGAGCACGCCCGGAGAGCCACGGGGCGCGCGTGCCGGATCTTCATGGATCTGGCGGGACCCAAGGTCCGGACCGGGCCGGTCGTGGCCGGGCCGCGGGTGGTCAAGGTCCGTCCGGACAAGGACCTCCGCGGCCGCGTGGTCGCCCCTGCTTCCGTGACGCTCGTGGCGGACGGCGTCCTCCGGGAGCCTGCCCCCGCGGGACAGGGTCCCGTCATTCCGGTCTCACCATGGCTCCTGGAGCGAGTCGAAGTCGGCGACGTCCTGGCCTTGGAAGACGCCCGAGGCAGCCACCGGGACCTTCACGTCCACGCGACACGCCCCGGCTGTGTGGAAGTGACGTGCACGGCGACGACCTATTTCGAGACCGGCCTCCCCGTGCATCTGCGCCGAAAGGGCTCGGACGACCGGACCGAGGGGGCGGTCGGCACGCTGCCCGAGGTCGAGCAGGCGATCCTCCTGCGAGCCGGTGACACGCTGAGCGTCCACAAGGATCCCCGCCCCGGGGAGGACGCGCGTTGCGGGAGCGGGCACACGCCCGACGCTCCCGCGCACATCTCGTGCACGCCCCCGGAGATCCTGGACGACATCGGACCCGGCGAGCCGGTCCTCCTCGACGACGGGAAGGTCGCGGGAGTCGTCCGGGCTTCCGGACCCGAGGGCATCGACGTCGAGATCCGGTACGCGAAGCCCGGGGGAACGCGACTCCGCGGTGACAAGGGGATCAACTTCCCCGAGAGCAGGCTGCGCCTGGCGGGGCTGACGCCAAAGGACCGGACGGACCTGGAATCCGTGGTGCGACTGGCCGATGGCGTGAACGCGTCGTTCGTGAACCACCCCGACGACGTCGAGGAACTCCTGGACGAGCTCGAGTCCCGAGGCGGACACGACCTCGGGCTCATCCTGAAGATCGAGACGCTGCAGGGCTTCCAGAATCTCCCGGGCATTCTCCTGGCTGCGATGGAATGGCCCCTGGTGGGCGTCATGATCGCCCGGGGCGATCTGGCCGTGGAGGTGGGCTTCCGGCACCTGGCCCACGTCCAGGAGGAGATCTTGTGGGTCTGCGAGGCCGCGCACGTTCCGGTCGTCTGGGCGACTCAAGTACTGGAAGGCCTGGCCAAGAGGGGCCAGGCGACACGCTCCGAGGTCTCCGACGTCGCGATGGCTGAGCGGGCGGAGTGCGTCCTGCTGAACAAAGGGCCGTACATCACCGAGGCGATCGACGCCCTCGAACGCATCATGAAGTCGATGCAGGACTATCAGCGCAAGAAAGCCACGCTCCTGCCCGCTCTGACGCTGGAAGAGCCGGATCCGGAGGAGGTGGGACGCTCGATCGGGACGCGTCCGACCCGCCTCTGGCCTCGCTGACGACTGGGCGTTAGTCCTTCCCGGATCGACGCCCAAACACCAGGAGGAGCCGGCGTGTCCCGAGCCCGTCTTTCCCTTTGCCTCGTGCCGATCCTCGCCATCGCCGCGGTTCGGCCGTTGGCAGCCCAGGAGGCCAACCCGTCGGACGTGGAGTCCATCGATGCCATCGTGGCGGCCGTCTACGACGTCATCTCGGGTCCGGCCGGCCAGCCGCGCGACGCCGCCCGCTGGCATTCACTCTTCATCGAGGGCGCGCGACTCATCCCGGTGGGGCGGGGGCAGGACGGAGCCGTGGTGCAGCGTGTGATCACGCCCGCCGAATACGTGGAACGGTCGTTCGAGGTCCTCCAACGCAGCGGCTTCTTCGAGGTCGAAGTCGGGCGGACGACGGAGTCCTTCGGTCAGATCGCCCACCTCTTCAGCACCTACGAGTCCCGTCGAAACGCGGACGATCCCGAGCCCTTCGCGCGTGGCATCAACTCGTTCCAGCTGATGAACGACGGCACCCGTTGGTGGGTGGTCTCGATCATGTGGGACAGCGAGCGTCCGGATAATCCCATCCCGCCGCGTTACCTGAGGCGCTAAGGAAGTTCCCTAAGGGTCAACCGTTCCCCTCGCCGGGCTCGCCCGACTTCAGCCGGCGGTCGAATTCGGTGGCTTCCACAAGACGGCGCAGCTGAGACTCGAGCTCTTCCAGCTGGCGCTCCACGTGATCCATGCGCTCGTCCCGAAGCCTTGCCGAGGCTTCCCGCGCCAGCCGCTCACGGTCTCCGCCGGGTCTTGCCAGAAGACGCCACGTCAGCCCGAAGACGGGCACCAGCACGCCGACGACGATCGCGACCGTGATCAGGAGCTCCTGCACCTGCCACCACTCCATGCTCGCGTCCCCTCCGCGGGTGGGCTCCGAACCGCGTTCTACTATGCCCATCGCGCCGGCCCCGGGCCAGGCCGACCGTGCAGGCGTGGCGCGGCTCGGCGCTCGCCGCGGGCACCCCTTTTCGGCTCCCGACGTGCCGGATCAAGGTCGGGCGCCGCGCCCCTCCGCCTCGGCCTCCGCCAGGGCCCGCTCGATCCTCGGGTCCGGAATGAGCCAGATCAGCGCGACCAGGATGTATATGCCCCCGGCGATCCACTGGTGGACGTACGCGAGGGGGAGGGCAGCAAGGTAGAGCAGCGGCGAGACCTTGCCCTTCCAGTCGCTTCCCACCGCACGCGCGAGGATGCTGCCCGGCCCTTCGAGGGCGAGGATCCGCCCCTGGAGGATGTAGTACGCGATGGCGGCCAGCAGCAGCACGGCGCCGTAGGCTGCCGTGGGCCCCGCCGCGAAGTGGGTCGCACCCATCCACCGGGTCACGAAGGGTACCAGGGACAGCCAGAACAGGAGGTGGAGGTTCGCCCACAGCACTGCGCCGTTCACGCGGTGGGTGACGGCGAGCATGTGGTGGTGGTTGTTCCAGTAGATCGCCAAATACAGGAAGCTCATCACATAGCTGACGAAGATCGACGGCAGCTCGCCGAGCGCCGACAGCTCGGCCTCGTGCGGAACGCTGAGCTCCAACACCATGATCGTGATGATGATCGCGAGCACTCCGTCGCTGAAGGCTTCCACGCGGTTCTTTTCCATCGTCTGTCTCCTCGGGGATGCTCGCGCTGGCCCGCGGGCCGGCCGGCTCTGACTCGGGAGCGCAAGCTACGCTGTCTCCCGCTCGTGAGCCCTTTTCCAAACCAATTCGATACCTTGACTATCTAAGCATCATCCTACAACGTGCTCGCGTCCCCGCCGAGACGGCGGGTCACCCGCGGGGTGGAGGGGATGGATGGCGCGCAGGATCGTGGCTCCCGGGCTGGTGCGGCTCGGCCGCCGCATGGTGGGCTGGGTGTTCAAGATGCCCGTCCATGACGAGGTGGAGCAGGAGATCGATTTCCACGTGGAGATGCGCGCCCGCGAGTTCGAGGGACGAGGCATGTCCCCGGAGGAGGCCCGCCGGGCCGTGTACGCCCGGTTCGGTGACCTCGCGCGCGTGAAGGCGGACCTTGAGCGGCTCGGAGCCGGGAGGGACGGGAGGATGGAGAGGAGCGAGTGGTGGGGCGAGACGGGTCGCGACGTCCGGTACGCGGTGCGTCAGTTGAGGAGGTCTCCGGCGTTCACGTTGGTGGCGGTGTTCACGCTGGCCCTGGGCATCGGAGCGAATACCGCGGTCTTCTCGGTGTTGAACGGCGTGCTGCTCCGGCCGCTTCCGTACGCAGCCTCGGACCGCCTCGTGATGGTCACGAGCGCGTTTCCCACGCTCGGCTTCGACCGGTTCTGGGTGTCTCCCCCCGAGTACTTCGAGCTCAAGGATTGGAGCCAGGCGTTCGAGGACCTCGGGGGCTACCGGGTCGTATCCGACGACATCGAGACGCTGGATCA
>QJYK01000301.1 GCA_003248075.1 Gemmatimonadota bacterium
CCAGGTCGTGAACCTCGATCCTGTTCGGGGCGCTCATCCTGCCACCACCTGTCCGTGGCGCAGAGCCAGCCGGACGTCCGCCTGATTCGCGAGCGCCGTGTCGTGGGTGACGAAGAAGACCGCCATGTCCTGTCTGAAGATGTCGTCCACGACCGTGCCGGCAGTGAAGGCGTCGAGCTGGGTGACCATCTCGTCCGCGAGCAGCAGGCGTGGCTTGTTGGCCATCGCCAGCGCCAATACCACGCGCTGGCCTTCGCCACCGGACACCTGACGCGGCAGATGACGCGCGACGTGTGCGACACCCAGCCGGCTCAGGAGCTCGCGCGCCGTCGATCGGGCCGATCGGTGACCGCCGAATTCGAGTGCGAGCTCGACGTTCTCCTCAATGGTCAGGAATGGGATCAGGTTCTCCGACTGCAGCGCGATGCCGATCTCCTTGATGCGGAGCGCGGTGCGCTTGTCGTCGCTCAGGTTGCCCATCGGCATGCCGTCGAACTCGACGGTCCCCTGGTCGGGCTGAAGAAGCCCTGCGATCAGGGCCAACAAGGTCGACTTACCGCTGCCCGAAGGCCCGACCAGGCTCACCTTCTGCCCGGCCTCGATCACGAGGTCCACGCCGTCGAGCACGGCGGTCGTCCCGCCAGCCGACTGGAAGCTCTTCGACACGCCGCGTAGCCTGACGAGTGTGGCGCTCACGGCTGCGCTCGCTTCGCCTTCGGCACCGAGCCAAAGACCTCGGGCGCTACCGTTCGCGCGTGCTCCTCGAGATCGAGTACCACCTGACTCGCCTCCGCGAGGCCCTGCGGAGACAGCTTGACGAAGTTCAGCAGCTCGAAATGGTCCTGGTGGAGGCTCCGGTCGAGCGGCGTGTTGAGGACGACGCCGACGCCCGGAGCGTAGTACTTGAGCTCGTTGTCCAGCGCCTGCAGCGGACCCTCGAGGACCGCCACGACGTGCCTGAACGTTCCGTAGGCGACGGTCACCTCCTCATCGATCGCGTACGGCTCCGCACCGGACGGCGGTTCATCGCCGGATGTGCTGATGTACCAGCGCGGTGTTTCCATCGTCACGAGACCGGGGACCAGAATCCCGGTGATGCTCGTGCGCTGCGGCTCGGTGCTACGCTGGTGAAGCGGGTGGACGCCACCGCCCATTCCCAGCCAGGCGGTTTCAGGGTTGGTGAATTCGCCGCCCTCGAACTCCTCGGTGTAGCCGCCCATCAGCCAGACGTTGCCATGCTTGTCGAGCGCCAGGTAGTCGAACCCGACCTGCGAGATCTCGCCGGACGCCGACGACTGGTCGAGCATGGCGATGCAGGGAACGCCGTCGATGATGCGAATGACGTCGGTCATGGTGCTGATCACCTGCTCAGGCACCTTGCGCAACCCCACCTCGGTGGTGCCGCCGCGAACCCACTGGAGGCCGGGGCGAGTGGGGTGGTACGGATTGGTGCTCAGCGTGGGATCGACGAAGTCCGCGGGATCGAATCTCGGTGGATCGGGTTCCTGCCCCGCCGCCTCGTCCTCGTCGCCTGACGAGTATGCGAAGCATCCTGCGGCGAGTGACGCGACCATCGCCAGGACGACCAGCGCCTTGAGTGCATCTCTGACAATGGACATGGGGGCGGGGGCAAGGAGTGTCTACAGCAGAGGCGACGTCCCCCTCCGCCGGCCATCGACCAGCGAATCCCGGGTGGCCACCCGGGAAGGAACGTCGCCTCATTAGAAACGATATCTCAGGCCAGGCCACGGAGTCCACAGAAATCGACGTGGGGAGCCTGGAGCGGCGGGTCCCGGGCGCGGCGGGCGGGAGAGGAAGGCGGCGGGATGCGAACCGACGCTGCCGAAACGGGTGCGGCGAGGGGCATTCCCCGAACGGCCCGCCATGTACGCCCTACAAGATGCACCTCACCGAGGCCGAACCGCGTGCCTCCTTCTGAGAACGGAGCGCGGGGGTGGCGATCGGAGGCCCGCAACGGCCTCGCCGCCCACTGGGGTGCCTGGGGTCCTCAACCTGGGACCCGTACCGAATCCAGGACGGGTTGCATCGCCTCCAACCTCGTCCGGACTGCCGCCGCCTCCCGGGGTCGGCCCCACGCCTCGTAGAGCCTGTTCAGCTCCTCCAAGCGGTCCCGGAGGAGGCCCGGCACGTCGGGACGTCGCCCCGCGAGCTCGAGTGCGCGGAGAAGCTGCGCTTCGGCCGTTTCATACCGTCCGAGCGCCGTGTACAACTCGCCCCACAGCGCGGGGGGACCTGACGCGACGCGTGAGTCGTCACTCAACGGCTCGACGAGCGCTTCGAGGCGCTCGGCGTAGCTCCGGGCCCGTTCGAAGTGGCCGAGCTCGATGGCGCGGCGGCCGGAGTCGATCAACGTGGCCACCGCCGGAAGCGTCGCCCCGAGATCCAGCTTGACCCGCACCACCTCGTCGATGATCCGATATCCTTCCTCGTTTCTGCCCGTGTCGAAGTGGATCCAGGCGAGGCCCTCGCGCTGCCGCGCCGTACTCAGATTCACCACTCCCCGGGTCGTCTCGAAGATGCGCACGGTTCGGGACATGAGATCGAAGGCCTCGTCGAACTCACCCCTTGCCGCCAGCAGTGCCCCCAGACTGTTCAGCGGGTAGGCGAGGTGCGTGCTCATCGGTCCGGAGACCCGCTCCACTTCGGCCAGGGCGTCGCGGTAGAGCACCTCGGCTCGCGCGAGATCCCCGCGTTCCTCGAACAGCAGATCCCCGAGCTGAAGCCGCGCTCGCGGCTCCGTCAGCGGGTCGACTGTGGGCACACGACCGGCGACGTCCAGCGCGTCTCGGAACGTCTGCTCGGCATCGTCCAGCTGACCGGCCCGTCGTTGGGCCGAGCCCAGTCTGATGAGCTGCTCGGGGATCTGGGGGTGATCGGGATCGGCGTCGGACAGGGCCTCGATGGTGGCGAGGTAGTGGTCAGCCGCTTCCTGATGCCGGCCGGCGGCGAGCGCCGAGCGAGCCTCGGCGTCGCGCACCTGCGCGTACATGGGATCCCACGGATCGACATGGCGATCGACGAGCTCCCGAGCCAGCTCGAGCACGACGCTGGCGCTGTCGTGCTCCGCCCGTTCGGTGAGCACCCCCGCGAGCGAGAAGAGCGCCTGAGCTTCCAACGCGCTGCCTCCGGGCTGCTCGGACCGGATGACGTCGATGGCCCGCTCGGCGAGGCGTTCGGCCTGATCGAGTTCGGTGACCTGGGCGTACGCACGTGCGAGGGCCGCCAACACCACGGCCTGGAGCCCCGGGCGTCCGTCGTACTCGTCGACCCTGTCCACGCCGGCAGCCAACATCGCGCGCCGCGTCTCCCATCCCTGGGGTCCCTCGTCGGGCCCGACGAGGGAGATCATGAATTCCGAGATTTCCCGGGACGTCGCGAGCGCCGAGCGCGCCTGGTCGCGGGCGGCGGCGGCGAGCGTCGCCTGCCGTCGCGCCTCGCGCGCCTGCCACATCGCCGTGACGAACCCGACGACGAGGGAAGCGGCGACCAACGCGGACGCCACCACCATCGGTCGGTGCCTTCGCACGAAGCGCGACCCCCTGTAGGCCAGGCTGTCCGGCCTTGCCGTAACGGGCCGGTCGTCCAGGAAGTTCTGGATGTCTTCCGCGAACCGGTCGATGGACGAGTACCGCCGCTCTGGCTCCCTGGCCATCGCCTTGAGCACGATGGCATCGAGGTCTCCTCGGAGACGGGCGCTCAGGTCGAGCCGCGTCCCGCGTCGCGCGGCATGCTCATCCGAGTCCGAGCGGGTCACCACCGCCTCGCTGGGCGCGAGTGGCTTCTTGTCGTTCAGCTCCCGCCGGACGGCCGCCAGGGATCTGTCCCGGAAGTCGAAGGGCCTGGTGCCGGTCAGGAGCTCGTACAGGACCACACCCAGCGAATAGACGTCGGTCCGCGTGTCCACATCCGGCGAGGAGTCGTCGGCCTGCTCGGGGCTCATGTACTCGGGGGTCCCGAGGGCCTGACCGACCCGCGTGTACAGGGTACGATCCGTCAGCGGCTGATGCGTGGCCTTGGCGATCCCGAAGTCGATGATCCGCGCCAGGGGCTCACCGCCCTCGTCGGATACCAGGATGTTCGACGGCTTCAGATCCCGGTGGATGATCCCCTTCTGATGCGCGTGACGCGTGGCGGCGCAGACCTGGAGGAAGAGCCGGATGCGCTGGTCGAGGTCGAGTCGCCGCTCGCCCGCGTACCGTGTGATGGGGAGCCCCCGCACGTAGTCCATCACGAAGTAGGGCTGGCCCGCTTCTGTCACGTCGGCGTAGATGATCCGGGCGACATTGGGGTGCGACATGAGCGCGAGCGCCTGACGCTCCGCCTCGAAGCGAGCCAGCACGTCAGCGGAGCCGACTCCGGCTTTCAGCACCTTGATCGCGACGCGCCTCCGAACCGGCTGAGCCTGTTCGCCCAGGTAAACCACCCCCATTCCCCCCTCACCGATCTGATCCAGCACACGGTAGGGTCCGATCCGCTCCGGCAACGGAAGCGCCCCGGCAAGGCCTCTCGCCGGCGACTCACGCAAACCCTGCGTACTCTCGTGAGCGGCGAGGAGACGCTCCACGCGTCCGGCGAGGTCGAGGTCATCGCCGACGGCGTCACGGAGGAAAGCCTGCCGCGCTGCCGGCGTCGTCAGCTGCAGGCAGGCCTCGAACAGATCCCGCTCCCGATTGTCCATGCGCGCGCCGTCCTCCGACCCCTGCAGACCGCCAGGCGTCTCCGGGGCCTCTCCGGCCGGCGCACCCACCGTCGTCGGGCGCGGGCGCACCGCGACCAGAGCCGGCCCGGGCATGATCACGCGTCGAGCGCCGCGACGACCGCGTCGAGCCCCTCGCGATCCGGCGCCACCCATCGCGTGCGCGCCTCCAGGCCCCACAGAACCTCCTCAGAATAGCAGCGCAGCGGCAAATCGCGAGGCATGTGGATGAAGCGGTTGACCAACTGGAGCGCCCCTTCGGACGAGTGCCGATCCGCCAAACGGCGTCCCACGCCGAGCCAGAATAGCGTCAGTGTCTCGTGATAGCCCCCGCGCGCGCTGCGGCGGATCCCCTTCGCATGGTTGAACCGCCGGATGCCGCAGATCATGGTCTCGCATGCGACCGAAGGCGCGTCGCGGGCGAGATACCACATCGCCACCGCGAGGTGTGCCCGGTGGTTCCACCCGGCCCGGGACAGCGTCCTCCGCTCGAAGGCGCGAACCAGCCGTTCGACCTCACCCAACGTGCGGAAGGGCTCGGCGCTCTTCTCAGTCGTGCCCATGGCCACCTCCGAGGGCGTCGATCACACCGGCGTGTCGCCCACGGCGCGCATCGTCCATGGGCGTCTTTCCCCAACGATCCTCCGGCGAGGCGTCGATGCCGGTTGTCAGGAGGTACCGCACCACGTCGATCCGACCCTCCGCGGCCGCCAGGTGCAAGGGCGTCCGACCGTCATAGTCCGCGGCCGCGGGGTCGGCGCCTTCTGCGACGAGCCGCCGGAGACCGTCCAGATCGCCTTCCGAGGCCGCCCAGCAGAGGTCGACCACGTTCGCGTGGCCGTGGTGTGTCCTGCCCTTGCGGGGGTCCTTCTTCCCGTGTGCGCCCCCGACCAGGTTGTCGTAGTTGTGGAAGTTGAACTCCCGCACCAGCCGCTCGCAGAAGTCGACCCCCCGCACGCTGTTCCCGTGCTCGTCCAGGCGCGGCGACCAGATCGCCAGCCCGAGCACGTTCGGAACGACCACCAGGACGATCCCGGACACACCCGACTTGGCCGGGAGGCCGACCCGAAAGGCCCACTCGCCCGAGAAGTCGTACATGCCGCAGGAGTACATGAGCGAGAGGCACTTCTGTACGGTGCTGGGGCGGAGCACCGGGTCGCCCGTGATCGGACAGATTCCGCCGTTGGCCAACGTGGCGGCGACGACCGAGAAGACGTCCGCGGTCATCTCGAGCGAACAGAGCTGGAAGTAGAACTCCAGCGTCTCGACCAGCTCGGTCCCCTCGGGGAAGGCGCCCTGCTCCCGCATCGAGTACCCGAGCGCGAAGTTCCGATCGGCGGTGCTCTTCTCCGAAAGATACGTCGCGTTGCTGAACCCGGGCTTGGCGCCGCCCGTCAGCCGCGTCCACATCCCGAGGACGTATTCGAACCGATCTGACAGGTGGTCGGCGGACCGCACCATCGAGGTGCTCATGATCGCGCCGGCGTTCACCATGGGGTTGTGGGGCAGCCCACGGGGGTTCAGCGCGAGCTCGTTGAAGCTCCGCCCGCTCGGCTCGCGCCCGACGTGCGCGTGCACCAGCTCCTCCCCGTGCTCCTCGAGAGCGAGGCAGTAGGTGATCGGCTTCGTCGATGACTGGACGGAGAAGGGATGGTCGTGATCGCCCAGGGCCAGCCGCTGACCGTCCACCGTGCACAGGCCGAGACCGAAGAGGTCGGGCTCCATGCGCGCGAGCTGGGGAATGTAGGAGGCCACTTCGCCGCGCCTCGCGTCCGAGGACTCCTCGAAGATCCTGCGGATGTCGCCCGCGAAATCCGCGAAATCGGGCACGACGAGATCCCACTTCAATGCCTTCTCGACGAGCAGCGCCGACGGGCGGACTGCGACGCGGAACGCGGCCTTGTCGAGCCTTGGAGTCGGGTGCCTTCGAATCGCGTCGACGGTCCTGGTCAGGCGGGGGTCGTCGGCCCGGAGCCCGGTCGACTCGATCCGCTCGAGGATACGCTCCCTGCGCGCCGTGTCCTCTCCAGCCTCGACGACCAGGTCGAAGAGGGCCCGCTCGCGGGGGAGTCCCTGTCCCGCTCGATCGTCGACGACAGCCACGTCTCGTCGCGTCCGACCCCGGCTCGCGTCGGGCGAGCGCACCCTCTCGTCGCTCGCGGGCCCACCCTCCAGGAGGGCGGGCCCCATCGCCTTCGTGCTCATCGTCTCAACCCCACTGCGTGACGAGAGAGTCCTTCTCGTCGTTCGAGACGGCGATGGCCACGGTGCCGTCGCGAACGTAGGCGCGCTCCGCGTGCTCCAGCAGGTCGATCCCGTATTCGTCCGCGAACCGAGACGTCCTCAGCCCGACCGTCGCATTCAGCACGTACAGGATTCCCGCCGTGCCGACGGCCGCGAAGAGTCCGGCCGCAAGGACGCCTACCGTCTGGGGCAGCATGAGACCCGGGTTGCCGTACATCAGGCCGTCGGCGATCCCCGGGTTCACCGAGGCGCTCGCGAAGACGCCCGTGAGCAGGGAGCCGACGATGCCGCCCATCCCGTGGCACGCGAACACGTCGAGCGTGTCGTCGAGCCGGGTCCTGCTCAGGACGGCGAGCGTGGCATAGCTGACCGAAGCCCCCAACGCCCCGATGACGATCGCCGCGAGCGCGGGCACGAAGCCCGCCCCCGGCGTGATCGCGACGAGGCCGACGACGGCACCGATGGACGAGCCCGTAGCCGTCGCTCGCCCCGTGAAGGACATCTCGAGACCGATCCAGGTGACCACCGCCCCGGATGCGCCGAGCATCGTGGTCACGACAGCGTGGGCCGCCAGGCCGTCCGCCGCCAGTGCGGAGCCGCCATTGAAGCCGAACCAGCCGAACCAGAGGAGCGACGCCCCCAGCACGACGAAGGGCACGTTGTGCGGCCCCCCGTGCTCCGTACCCTTCTCGACCCCCCGAGGCCCGAGGACGAGCGCCGCGACGAGCGCGGAGACGCCCGCGCTCACGTGGACGACGGTCCCGCCCGCGAAATCCAGCGCCCCGAGTGCGCCGATCCAGCCGCCGGGACCCCACACCCAGTGGGCCAACGGATTGTAGACCAACAGGCCCCAGAACAGGATGAAGAGCACATAGGCCTTGAACTTCATCCGACCGACCACCGCACCCGAGATCAGGGCGGGCGTGATGATCGCGAACATCATCTGGAACGCCATGAAGGCGATGTGGGGGATGTCTTCGGAGTACAGGGGGTTCGGGTTCCCGTCGACTCCGTCGAGCCCGAGCCATCCCAGCCCCCCCAGCAGCGAGCTTCCCTCGGCGAACGCCAGCGAGTACCCGACGGCCGCCCACTCGACCGCGATGATGCCGAGCGCCACGAAGCTCATCTTGATCGTGTTGACGACCTGGCGCTCACGGACGAGTCCACAGTAGAAGAACGCCAGGCCCGGCGTCATCAAGAGGACGAGCGCGATGCTCGTCAGGAGCCATGCGGTGCTTCCCGTATCCATTTCGTTGTGCCTCCCCTCGGCCAGGCGAGGATGCAGGGGCCCCGGAGGGTCGCCGCCCGGGGCGCGTTCCGGTCAGACGACGCCCGCCACCTCGAGCTCGGCGTCGGCGTCGATGGCCGCGAGGGGCTCTTCGCCGCGACAGATCGCCTCGACGAGGAGCGCCGCGACCGCGTACGGATCGGCGTTCGCCCCGGGACGACGGTCCTCGAGGTAACCGTACCCACGCTCGGCCACGGAGCGGGGAATGCGGATGGACGCGCCGCGATCGGCGACGCCCCGGTGGAACTCGTAAATGGAAGAGGTCTCGTGGAGCCCGGTCAGTCGCTCGGCCAGGCCGGCTCCGTACTCCGCGATATGGAGCTCGTGGCGCTCCTGGAGCAGGTCGATCGCTCCGGTGATCGCAGCGAGGCCCGTCGCAGGATCACGCATGGCCCTGGTCGAGAAGTTCGTGTGCGCCCCGGCGCCGTTCCAGTCGCCCTTCATGGGCTTGTTGTCGAGGCTCACCACGACCCTGTGATTCTCGGCGATCCGATGGAGCAGCCACCGGCCGATCCACACGTGGTCGGCGACGGTGAGCGGGTCGGCCCGCTCGCCGGAGACGCCCCGGTACCCGACCTGGAACTCCCACTGGCCGGGCATCACCTCGGCGTTGGTCCCGAAGATCATGAGACCGGCGTCGAGGCACGCCGCGGCGTGAGCCTCGCTGATGGCCCGGCCGAAGGCGACGGACGCGCCGACCGAGCAGTAGTACGGCCCCTGCGGCGCCGGCTCTCCATCTTCCGGGAAGCCGAGCGGCCGCCCGTCGGAGAAGAGGGTGTATTCCTGCTCGAACCCGACCCACGGATCCTGGTCGGCACCCCCGCTCGTCAGAGCCGCCCGCAGGCGGGCGCGACCGTTCGTGGCGTGTGGTGAGCCGTCTCCGTTGAAGACCTCGCACATGACGAGGAAATTGCCGGGCCCTTTGAGGGGGTCCGAGACGAACCGCACCGGCCGGAGGACGAGGTCCGAGTCGCCCCCGTCGGCCTGGTTCGTGGAGCTCCCGTCGTACCCCCACTCGGGGAAGCTCACCAGAGACGGCGCGGCCAACGGCGCCATATGCACGACTCTCGTCTTGGAGCGTAGCTGCTGCGTCGGCACGGCACCATCCAGCCAGATGTATTCGGCTTGTGAAAGCATCGCTCGTATCCTTTCGCTTTCGGTCCCGGCGGAGAGCTCTTCCCCGCCTTCGACTTCCCGATGCGCAGGACGGCCGCTGATCGGCTCATCGGCGCCGCGAGTTGCGGTGACGGTTCCCCAGGCCCCTCTTCCGGATGCCACGGAACGTCCACCTGCGATGGCGAGGAGCGGATGAAGGACGCCGAGGTCACGCTCTTGTTGCAGGCGATCCAGCGCGGGGAAGCGGAGGCCTACGACCGTCTGGTGCCGGTGATCGAGCGTCGGCTCCACGAGTTGGCACGCGCCTCCATGCGTCGAGAGCGTTCGGACCACACGCTCCACCCAACGGAGCTGGTCAATGAGGCGTATATCCGCCTGGCCGGCGGGAAGCAGGTCTGGGAGAACCGCAACCACTTCTACGGCGCGGCGGCGGAGGCGATGCGCCGCGTCCTGATCGACCACGCGCGCAGGCGGTCGGCCGAGAAGCGAGGTGGAGGCGTCGAGCAGGTGACCTTCCACGAGATCAACGTGGTCAGCGACGAGCCCGACGTCGACGTGCTCGGCCTGGACGAGGCGCTGACGGCGCTCGAGGAGGTGGACGAGCGCTTGGCGCAGGTGGTGCGCCTCCGCTACTTCGCGGGCTTCAACATCGACGAGGTGGCCGAGATCCTCGGGGTCTCCGCGGCCACGGTAAAGCGGGACTGGACGTACGCGCGCGCCTGGCTCCTGGAGCGCATGACGGCCGAGTGAGCCATTCTCTGCGCCGTTCGCGCATCACTGGATGCCCGCGACCCCAGGTCGCTCGACATAGATCCAGTGACGGAGGACTCCATCATGCTCTTCCTGGCCGCATATTCGTGGCGAAGCGACGCACGAAAGAAGCCACTGCAATACCGCCCGTTCCTCCAGCCCCGACGCCGGTCCGGGATCATCGTGCGTCGGCAACGCCTCGCCTGAGGCGCCCGACTTTCCGATCACCTGGCGTAGGCAGCGAAGGCGACCTCGCGTCCCTTCGCTGCCCTCGGCGCCACCCACGAAGGCGCATGGCACCCACACCCGGGACAATGGAGGTCAACTCATGCTTTTCGCGACCACCGGCCTCGCGGCCCAGATCGAGCGCGCCGAGTGCGGAATGCTGAAGGAGTCGGTCAAGGCAGTGAGGGAGCGTCACCCGGAACGAGACGTGATGAGCGTGCCCCTGGCCGGGGGCGTTGCCGCCTACTCGGGTCCAGGGTCTCCCTTGAACAAGGTCAGCGGGCTGGGATTCGACGGGCCGGTGAGCGAAGCCGAACTGGCCGAGGTCGAGCGCCTCTACGCCGAGCGCGGGTGCCCCGTCCAGATCGAGCTGTCCACTCTCGCGGATCCGGCCCTGGGCTCGCTGCTGACCACCCGCGGCTATCGGTTGGTCGGCTTCGAGAACGTCCTCGGGACGTCACCCTCCGAGGCGGCCGCCGCCGTGTCTCATTCTGCGGCATCAGACATCGACATCGAGGTGTGTGACGAGGAGGGCTTCGAAGCCTGGCTGGGCACAGTGGTCACGGCCTTCCTGAATCCCGATTCGGATGGGATCCCGTCGCACGAGGTCTTCACTCGAGAGGTGCTCGAAGAGGTCCTGCGGGACATGTCCGGCGCGTCCAGCTTCGTACGCTACCTGGCTCGCAGAGGTGGTGAACCTGCCGGTGGAGCGAGCATGCGCACCCGGGAGAACGTCGCCCTCCTGACCGGGGCCGCCACCTTGCCCGCTCACCGAAGGAAGGGTGTCCAAGGCACGCTTCTGGCCCGTCGTCTCGGCGACGCGAGCCGCGCCGGCTGCGACGTCGTGGTGGTGACGACCCAGCCAGGCTCCCTCTCGCAGCGGAACGTCCAGCGGAAGAATTTCGACCTGCTCTACGCGCGGGCGGTCTTCGTGCTGGACGATGGAAGATCGTCGCGACCCGGCTGACGCGAGATGGGATCGTGAGGTCGCTGCTTCGAGTCTACCCAGGCCCACGACCCGCAGATTCATGATCCTGCCGCGTGGCCTCGCCCG
This sequence comes from Gemmatimonadota bacterium, assembly GCA_003248075.1. Lineage (GTDB taxonomy): Bacteria > Gemmatimonadota > Gemmatimonadetes > Longimicrobiales > Gaopeijiaceae > SZUA-318. Next base: position 11,395 of record QJYK01000301.1, read on the forward strand.
AGGCGCCCGAGTTCCGACGACCGGGCGTAGGTTGTCGCCACCCGCTCGCGGAGCTGCTCGAGTCCGTCGAGCCTCCGCATTCGATCGCGGCGGTCTGAGACCGGCGGGGCCCCGGACGATCGGCCCCCGGTGTCAGGACTCCAGGCGGTACACGCGCACGGTCTGCACGTCGAGATCATCAGTCCACACCCCAGCCACGAGCCCGTGCGCCACATCGGTCAAGCGGAAGGCCGCAGGGAGCTCCAGGGTGCCCAGGAAGCCACCTCCGTCAGGATCGAACACCGACCACTCGACCGTGGCGTCCCCCGGGGCCTGGAAGGCCTGAACCCAGACGTTGCCCTCGCCGTCCACCAGGAAACGCTGATACGCGGGTAGCGTCTGGGCACGGGGGTCGTCGCGGTAGCGACGCTCGACGGAGGCACGCCACGCCTCGGACTCTGGTCCCTGAACCCGCTCCAGCTCCTGCTGCTTCAGCGTCTCGAGCATGGCGTCGGTCACGGGGCGCGGAGCGTGCGGGCGTGCCATGGAGTCGACCACGCCACCGGTGAAGTCATAGACCTGGACCGTGAAGTCGTCGCCCATGCCGTGCAGCAGCCGATCCCCGAAGGGGGCGTACACCGCCCGCTTCCCGAGGATCTCCTGGGTTCGCCGGCCGTCCGGGCCGGGTACGTGATCCCCCCACGCGAGCGGTCCGATCGTGTCGAGGATCGTCCCGTCCAGCCCGAGGCGGAACGCGAGCACCTCCGACCGCCCGAAGTCACGCTCCCCCTGCTGGATCCACTGGTTGTCGAAGCCTATGTAGGACCCGTCGGAGAACCGCGCGAGCAGTTGCCGGCGAACCTGCTGTTCGAGGTTCGACGCCTGAGTGAGGCGGACGATCCCGAGGACGGTCCCCTGGTGGTCCACGAACGTCGAGCGACCCAATCGGCTGTCGTGAACGACGAGCGTGTCGCCGCCCGCGCGCGCGACCCAAGAGATCGCGCCAAACTCTCCCGGCCCTTCGCCGTCCCCCCCGGTGATCCAGTCGACGCTGCCGTCCAGGCGATACGCCCTCAGCTCGGCAGGTGAGAAGGTACCGGCGACCATCACCCGCGCCGCATCGAGCACGAGGGCGGTGCGGATGGACGTAAACGCATATTCGGGGCCGCTCCCGAACTCCCCCAGGTCGAGCACCGGCTCGACCGAGAGCGCCCAGCCGTCGTCCTCGCCCCAGGCACCCGCGGCTCCACCGGCCTCGCTGCGGCCTTCACCGCCCCCGCACGCCGCGACCACCGCGACGAGGAAGCCGGTCAGGTTCCGAGGGGCCGGAACCCGCGCGTTCCGCTTCGTCATGCGCTCCTCCCGTCTTCGGGGGGACGGCGGCGTCCGAAAAACCGCTGCGCCGCGGGCTCCCTAGATGGCGCGACAGTGGCGGCGCGGGCCCCACCCCGCCTCAGAATCGATCGCTGGGCATAGTCTGATGGCCGATTCGTAGGGCGGTCGCTCAGCGGGCCAGACAGCCGCCGAAGTTCGGATTGGCGCGCTCCTCGATGGGAACGACGATGTGGGTCCCCGATCCGTAGACGCCGCCGCCCACGTGCACCCCGATCGGGAACGTCTCGTCCGCCGCCCGCCCGTAGTCGCGGATGAGCCGGCGGAGGTCGCCGAGTCGGTGCCCCGTGGCGAACATCCAGAACGCGCGCTCGCTGAAGAGGAGGTCGAGGTTCGCGTCGGGCGCGCCCGCGTCCTGGATGGGCGGTACGCCCGCGAAGTCCAGCCCACTCCCGGTGCGGAGGTTCTGCAGGATCGCCAGCCATGCGGGATCCGACCTCGCCAGAGCCGCTTCCGCCTCGATCAGGCGCGCCTCGGTCCCCGAAGCGAGCGTGATCGGATCACTGTCGCTCGAATAGAGGAGCAGGTCGTACTGCGGGGTCGTTCGGTCCTGTCCCACGTTGCCGGCGGGGGACCGCGTCCACGGCACGCGAGGATCGTTCTGACTGCGGAACGGCAGGCCGTTGGTCCCCTCCCTGTCGGCGACGCTGATGAACTCCTGCCGCTGAGTCCGGTAGAGTCGGTTGGTGACACCCCGGTCGGAATGTCCCACGCGGTAGCGGTACGACGCGGGCACGCCTCCCACGGCGGCCGCCGCCTCGTCGAGTCGGCCGAGGCCGACGAGCACACGCCCCCGGACGATCCTCGCCAGGTGACCCACGGCGGCGGCGGCGCCCGGCGTGGCGAGCGCACGATCCAGGCGAACCAGCGCCGTGTCGAGCAACTGCGTTCCGGTCTGCGGGAGCCCGAAGCGCAGCGATCCGTCGTCGGCCACCGAGCTGAGCGGGACCCCGTCGCAGTACGTCTCGGCGAGCGACGTGTACATCAGCCCCGACAGCGCCAGCACCTCGGGGAGTCGCGGGTCCGCCGGGTCCGCGGCGAAGGTCTCGATGCGATCCGCGGCCGCTTCGAGCGACACCCGCGCCCGGTGCACGTCCGCGTACAGGGCCCCGACGAAGCGCGTCTCCTCGTCGAGGTTGCGGCGGTCCACGTCGCGGAGTCCGAGGTCGAAGCCCGACACCACGTACTCGTCGGTGAGCACGGCACCGGAGACGATGGCGTAGTTCCAGGCCAGGGCCAGGTCGTACAGCGCCCCTGCGTAGATCGTGCCCAGGGCCTCCGGTCCCTGGAGGTCCTCGTCCAGGATCACGTCGGGATCCTGCACGTCCAGGAGGTCGCACCCGCCGGCAAAGACGATGGCGGCGATGGCCACACGGGCGCGAACGGGCAGTGGGGACCTCATCAGAAGGTCACGTTCAGGCGCACGCTGAAGATCCGCGGGGGCGCCTGAGAGAAGAGGTCGATCGAGCCGAAGTTCGTTCCGCCGTTCCAGTTCGATTCCGGATCGAGGCCGGAGTAATCGGTCCAGGTGATCAGGTTGCGGCCCGATAGGGAGACCGTGGCCCGCGACGCCCCCAGGCGGCTCGCCCATGGGCCGGGGAGGAAGACCGTCACGGAGGCCTCCCTCAACCGGGCGAAGTCGCTCGACTCCACATACACGGCCTGGGTCGCGGAGGGATGAAAGACGAACGCCATGGCCTTCGCCTGCTCCTCGAGGGGGGCGTTGCGGTCGAACATGGCTCGGCACACGAAGAAGGCGCATCGGATCCCTTCGGTGCCGTTGCCCTGAATGCCACCCGCGCGGACGTCCAGCAAGGCATCGAGGCGAACGAGCTCGCGCCAGGTCACGGCCGCGCCGAGGGTCGCCTGCCGGGTCGGGTAGGGCGTGCCGAGGAACTCGGCCGTATCGCCCACGACGATCTCGTTCGGGGTCAGGAAGCCGTTGCCGTCCGCGTCG
>QJYK01000049.1 GCA_003248075.1 Gemmatimonadota bacterium
GCTTGCTTCCTGACCTCCTCGCTGATAATCGGGTTCTTGTCGATCACGATCTACCAGCGGGCGACCTCATTGGCCATGCAAACCTGGGACCTCACCAAGACTACTGCGCCTCCGATTGACCTCAGTTGGATGATCTTGTTGCTGTATGTCGGGTTGCTCGTCGGCAGCTTTCTCTTCATGAGCAGTGTCCGCAGAGGTCCAAACGTCGCTCGGGGCGCGGGGATGTAGCCGCCTTGCGGTGCGGTAGCCGGAGTCCTCCCCCATGCGCAATCCTATCGATTGCTTGAACGACGCGCTGTCGAACCGTTATCGCATCGAGCGGGAGCTCGGCGAGGGAGGCAGGGCCACGGTGTACCTGACCGGGGACCCGAAGCACGACCGGCGCGTCGCCATCAAGATCTTCCGGCCCGAGTTGGCGCACGTGGAAAGGCGATTGAGAGGATCCGTCGCGGCTAGCATCGCCTCGTCGTCGACGCGTGGTATCGTCTGCTTTTTACACCAGGGTGGACAGGGGGAGAGACGTGGAGCGTCGACTGACTGTCGGGGCGTTTCAGTTCAAGGGTAGTGGCGATCCAGAGCGGAATCTGAGCGCCCTTGAGCGCGGGATGAGGCAGGCTTCGAGACGAGATGTGCGCCTGCTGGCGACGCAGGAGTGCGCCCTGTGTGGGTATCCCCCGATCGAGGTGGAGTCTCCGAGCGCGATCGACTGGAAGGGTCAGGTTGGGGCGCTGCGGGAAGTCGAGGAATTGTCGAAGGACCTCGAGATGTTTGTCGTCGTCGGGATGACGAGCCGCACGCGAGGTGGCGTGAGGAACACGGTGCGGTTGGTTACGCCGGACGGCGGCACCCGGAGGCTTTACCACAAGCGGGCGCTCTATGGCTGGGACACTGACAACTTTCGGCCGGGGGTGAGGGATGGAGGGGTGCACATGGTGGACGGCATCCGGGTGGGCCTGCGGATCTGCTACGAGGTGCGGTTTCCCGAGTATTTCCGCGAGCTATTCAGACATCGGGCCGAATTGGCCGTGGTATCGTCTGCCGACGTGGGAGAGCCATCACCCAAGTATGAAGTCATGAAGGCCCACTTGGTAACGCGGGCGTCAGAGAACGCGATGTACATATTGGCTGCCAACAGCACTTCAGCCCCGCAATTGTCCCCCACCGTCCTTATCGATCCCGATGGCCGAGAGGTCTCCGTGGCGCCCCGGAACAAGGAGGCCCTAATGGTGGGGGAGGTGCACCTGGCACCCGCCCCCTTTGGGCGTAGAGGGAGGGTGCAGCAATCCGAGCGATTGGTCGGCCGTAGAAGGAGGTAGAATTCCTTCGATGCACCTACGTCGAACGACGAACAGGTCGCAGGCTTCGTGCGCTTCGCTCACTCGACGAGAGCGACTCGTTAACGTGAGGGTATCGGGAAGTACCGTGGTGGTCGCCCGTGGGCTGACCCGGAGACGCATGTGGGTTGGGGTTGCCGGAATGCTGGCGACCGGCTGTGGGGGCGAATCGGACCAGCCATCCACGGACGTGCCCGAGTGGTCCTTCCGCCCGGTCGCGCTGGTGCAGCCGGAGCAACCTCCATTCGGACGGGTCGCGGACCTCGAGCTTGGGGAGGATGGGTCCCTCTTCGTGCTCGATGCCATCAGCCGGACGATCAGGGTCTTTGGGCCGGATGGTGTTGAAGTCCGGGAGTTCGGGCGGCGAGGTCAGGGTCCCGGGGAGTTCGAGCAGCCTGCAAAGCTCCTATGGGGACCGGAGGGGAACTTGTGGGTCTTGGATCTCCGCAACGGCCGGCTGACTTCGTTCAGTCCGGACGGCGACCTTCGCGGTACCCATCGGCCGGTGGATCTGCCGATTCTCTTTCCATTTGCGGTGGGTTTTTCGGGACCGGACACTCTCCGTTGGGTGGGCATCACTTCCCCGGACCCGGCGAACCCGGCGGCAGCGTGGGTTGAAACGGAGATCGCGGTCGGCGCCTTCAGTCCCGTCGGGCAGATGTCCCTTCCGTTCGTCGAGTGGCCCTTGTTGTTCCAGCATCGCGACGACGAGACCTCACTCGTCTTGCCGGTTCCGTATTCAGGCGAGCCGCTCTTCGCTTTCGACCCACAGGGACGGCTCTGGTACAACTATTCGGGAGAATCCTCCCTCTCCCGATGGTCGACGTCCGGTGGCATCCAACTGACGTTCGGTCCCGAGCTCGCTCCCACGCCAGTGACGGCGGTGGACCGAGAAGAGGCCCTGGCACGCGAGGACTTCGCCGAAGTGCGCGACCGCCTCGGAGCGGCCGGCGTCTCGGAGCTGGCGGGCCTGATTCCTGAAAACAAGCCGTACTACGCCGCCTTCTTCTTCGATGACGAGGGCTCATTGTGGGTCATGCACTCGGAGATGCTAGTGGCGGATCCGGAGGGACGTAGGGTGGATGTCTACGACATGGATGGCACCTCGAGAGCCACGGCGACCACGGCCTTGGCTGCCGCGCCAGGCCCGCGAGTTCGCAACGGGCTGATGGCTGGTGTAGTGCGAGACGACGTGGGCGTGGAGTCCGTGGCTGTCTTCCAGGTGGTGCGCTGACCGAACTGGGTGGATTTGACGGCGCCCTCCGTAGCACCGAAATCCTCCGTGCGTTGCGGCGTTCGTGGGAGCTCGACTTCGGCTGGGATGGCGAACGTCGGGCGCCATCTCATATGACGACCTACTGTGCTTCGTACCGACGGGGACCAAAGCCATGATCAGACACTCTCTCTTGACGGTGCTTGTGGGTCTCGTGGGGCTGCCGCTCGGGGTGCGTGGTCAAGGTTGGGAGGAGTTCGAGGGCGAGTTCAGCTTCGCCGGTATCACGTATCCATCGGTCGTGGGAGACTTCAGGGTCGTTCAGGCGATGAGGTGGGCAGATGTCGAGGCCGGCGTTGGCCTCAACTACGCGCTTCCGGAAGTCGGGGGCGAGTTTTCCGTCTTCGTCTACCCGGTTCGACGCAAGCTCGAGCGCGAGCTCGCGATGGGCATCGGAGGCATGATAGGGTACGCGGAACAGAATGGCGGACGACTATCGGTCGACTCCACCCGGTCCGTTGAAATGGCCGGCGTCGATGGTGAGCTCGTGGTCGGGAGCTTCACTGGGCACGGTCAGGCCACCCGCACCCTTCTCTACGTCTTCGAGCAGGGCGGAACCGTCTTCAAGTACCGCTTTACCTACGATCCGGCGATACGCGACCGCTTGGAGCCACGTCTCACGGAGTTCGTCCGAGTGACGTTGACATCGATCGCGGATCCATGGCGGTGAGCGGTCGTCGGACCCAGAGGCTTCAAACGACAGCCTGTGAAGTGGAGCTCGTAGCTCGACTTACGGCGCTTGCTGCGGTCGTCGGTCTGATTTCGAGTGCCTGTTCGCCCGACCCAGCGATGAAGCAGGGAACGCCCAACTTCGAGGCCGTCTTCGAAGAGTTGGACCGGATCGAGCTCGAGGAGCCCCCGAAGACCCCGATCGTCGGAATAACCTCCGTGAATCGACGGCCCGGCGGAGGGTTCATCGTTGCTGACGAGCTCGGCGATCGGGTCTATCTCTTCGATCTCGACGGACGCATCCAGCGGGCGTTGGGCGGGTCGGGTTCGGGGCCAGGGGAACTGGACGCGCCGACCGCCGCCGTCGAGCGAGCAGACGGACACGTCTTTGCGACGCAGCGAGCGAACCGCCGTTTGACGGAGTACACCCCGTCCGGCGACGCCATCGCGCTCACCGTGCCGGGGCGATATGGAGCTTGGCTTCTAGACCTCGGCGACGGTCTCGTGGCAGGTGTCGGGAGCCCCGCGGATCGATTCGTGGTCATGACGTACGGTGGCGATTCATTGTCCTCCTTCGGTGCGCTCGACCCGGAGGTGAACGAGCGTCCGTTCTGGATCTATTACGCTCGAGAATCCGCGACCCTGCTGGGAGACCTGATCGCCATAAACACGTCGTTCTACCCGACCGTCCGACTGTTCAACCTCTCGGGAGACAGCGTCGATATGATCGGGAGGGCACCATCTGGTTGGGTCCAGGCTGGTGACCCACCGGTTGATCGTGCGCGGACTCCTCAGGACCAAGCGAGCGTGCGTGAGTGGTCGTCGGGGTTCAGCATAGTCTCGGGCTTGGCCGGTCTGGATGACGGGCGGCTTGTCGTTCAGTACTCTCGGTTCGCCCCCAGCACTCGGGATCTTTACCGTACAGAACCGTTCGCGATCGATGTCTACGATCGAGAAGGGACGGTCCTGGCGGAACAGGTCCCCCTCGACGCTCCGATCTTTTGCGGAGGAGCCGACCTGGTCTTGCTGGTTGCCGAACCGCCAGAACCATGGACGCTGGCACGGTACCGCTGGAGAGGCGGCTGATCGTACTCGGAGCGCGGTAGCAGAGGCGGGATCATGCCGCTGTCCCGGGGAGCGGGATATATGGCATCGACCGCTGCCGTCAACCTGGGAGGACACGCGTGAGCACAGGACAACTGGGTGGCCTGCCGTGGCTCCGCA
>QJYK01000198.1 GCA_003248075.1 Gemmatimonadota bacterium
AACGGTGAGATCCTGGCGCGCCTGGAGGATTCCTTCGCCTCCGGTCCCGTGGACCCCGCCGAGCTGCTGGACCGCATCCGCACCCGTGCCAGCCGGCTCGGTATCCCCCCGCTCAGCGCCTCCGAGCTGCGTCGGCGGAAGGAGTCGGGGCGGGCGTGATCGTGGTGGACGCCAACGTCGTCATCCACCTGCTCATGGGAAGCGGCAGGCAGGTCGGGGACGAGACCCCCGCGCCCGGCGAACGGGCTGCCGAGCTCTATGCCTCCGACCCCGAGTGGGTCGCGCCGATCCTCCTCATGTCCGAGGTGCGGAATGTCCTGGTGACGCTGACGCGTCACGGCCGCCTCGGGCGCGAGGACGCGTCGGCCATGGTCGCAGACACGCGCGCGCTCTTCGAAGGCCGCCTCGCCACCTCGCCCGACCGGGAGATCCTCGGCGCCGCGATCGACCTGGGATTGTCCGCATACGACGCGGAGTACCTGGTGCTGGCGCGTGCGCTCGGCGTCCCGCTGGTGACCGCGGATACCTTCATCCTCCAGGCGGCCCCCGAGGTCGCCCGGCCGCTTTAGCCCCAGAACAGCAGTACCGCCGCTCCACCCACCGCGGCCACGGCCACCAGCCTTCCAAGAGACCTGAACATGTCTCGGCTCCCGAGGGCGGCGACCATGCCCAGCTTGAACGCCAGGTTGGACAGACTCGCCACCAGGATCAGCCTCCACCCGCGCTCCGGATCGATCCGTCCGACCTCGACGAGCTGGGACGTCGACAGCGTGATGGCGTCGATGTCCGTGAGCCCCGAGAGCGCGGCGGCGCCGTAGAGCCCGGCGCCGCCCAGGTACCGCTCCGCCCCGGAGACCGCGAGGAGCACCGCCGCATACATCGCCGCGAAGAAGAGGGCGGGCTTGAGCTCCGAGGGGTTGCCGGGATCGAGCGGGGTCTTGCCGGGCCGGGTGCCCGAGCGAAAGACGATGAAGGCGAGCACGAGGAAGATCGCCAGCATGACACCGATGGGTCCGGCCACCCGGCCCACGAACGCCGGCGCCACCGCGGACACCTCGACGAGGATGCGCACGAACACGACGCCCGACGCGATCCAGACGACGATCACGGCCACGTGGGTCCGCTCGGGAGCCGCCTTCGTGATCCGCGCGTAGCCGACCGTGGTGGCCGTGCTCGACACGATCCCTCCCAGCACGCCCGCCAGCGCGGTCCCGGCCCGCGCCCCGAACAGGCGCAGGGCGGCGTAGCCCGCGACGTTGATCCCGACGATCAGGACCACCATCAGCCAGATCTCGCGCGGGTTCAGGACCTGGAAGGGACCGTACGTCCGGTCGGGGAGCACTGGCAGCACGACCAGCGAGATCAGGACGAACTGCATGAACGCGCGTACGTCCTTGTCGCTCAGCCGCGCGACGAAGCTCTTGAGCTCCTCCCTCAGGTGGAGGAGCACCGCCGTGGTGGCCCCCACCACGATGGCGACCTCCCTGGGGCCCAGCACCGTGAGCACGCCCACCAGGTACATGAGGATGACCGCCACCTCGGTGGTCTGGCCCGGATCGGTGCTCCCCTCCTTCACCAGCACGTAGTTGCCGGTCACCATGAGGGCGGTCACGGCGATGAGGCCGCCCACGACGATCCAGGCCCCGAGCGCCGTCGCCAGCGTGGCCGCGAGGGCTCCGAAGACCGTCACCAGGGCGAACGTCTTCAGGCCCGCCAGCAGCGACTTCGAGCGCTCCTTCTGGAGCCCGACCAGGAGGCCGAGCCCGAGGGCGATCAGGAGCGAAAGGAAGGTCTCGTCGAGGGGCATCGCGGTGCGTGCGCGGCGGGGAGGGCCAGGCCCAAATGACGGGCCCGGGACGCCCACGGCAAGGTGGCCCGCAGGGCCGGCCCTGGGGCCCGAATCGGGTTGACCCTTCCCACGCGCAGGGGTATTATAGGAGCCCTATTGCGGGGTGGAGCAGTCTGGTAGCTCGTCGGGCTCATAACCCGAAGGTCGCGGGTTCGAATCCCGCCCCCGCTATTGATTTCCGAAGCGCCGCCTCTGGCGGCGTTTCCCACGTAGAGGCGGTCAGGAGGTCGCAGTGATCAGGGATTCGTCGTCGATGCAGCGTGCGCGCGTGGCGCTCGCGGCTCTGGACGCGTCCCGATCTCGCTCCTGGACGGTCGCGGACACGTGGAGCCCGTGCAGGCGGGCGGGAGCGAAGCGCCGGTAGCAGAGGCCCTTCGCAGGGATTCCCGCCCGCGCCTCGACGAGGCCCGGGCGGTTTTTTTGTCTGGGCCAGGTAGCTCAGTTGGTAGAGCACGTGACTGAAAATCACGGTGTCGGCGGTTCGATTCCGTCCCTGGCCATGTGCTCGACCGACGGAGGGCCGGGACGAGGGCTGTTTAGAGGTCCGTAGCTCAATTGGTAGAGCACCGGTCTCCAAAACCGGCGGTTGGGGGTTCGAGTCCCTCCGGGCCTGTAAAGCCAGGTGTGGTCGGCCCCGATCGTCTAACGGTTAGGACACCACTCTTTCAAGGTGGCGGCCGGGGTTCGATTCCCCGTCGGGGCGTTCGCAGGATGCGGGAATAGTACAAGGGGCTGTAGCTCAGTCGGTTAGAGTGCCGGTCTGTCACACCGGAGGTCGCGAGTTCGAGTCTCGTCAGCCCCGCTCGCTTGGTTGATTGACATGTGACGGTTGGTCCTCCGCCCCCCTGGGCGGGGCGACCCGTGTGTGCTCGGGGCCGTAGCTCAGTTGGGAGAGCGCTTGAATGGCATTCAAGAGGTCAGGGGTTCGATTCCCCTCGGCTCCATCGTTGGCCGGATCGTGATCGGTCCGGGGACAGGCACAGGGCTCGGGTGGCGGAATTGGCAGACGCGCAGGATTCAGGATCCTGTGGGGGCAACCCCGTGAGGGTTCGAGTCCCTCCCCGAGCATCACCGAGCCCTCGATGGATGCAGCTGCAGGCCTGCCGAGACCGAATCGGCCAACAACACGAGCGGTACCCTGACACGGCCCACGTGCTGGAACTGGTAGACAGGCTGGTTTGAGGGACCAGTGCCGGAAACGGCGTACAGGTTCGAGTCCTGTCGTGGGCACTTCCCGGCGTGGCGCCGGGCCATTGAGGCGCCCGTAGCTCAATTGGATAGAGCGTTTGACTACGGATCAAAAGGCTGGGGGTTCGAGTCCTCCCGGGCGCATGCACCGAACCTCGGTTCGGAACCCGACGCAGACGGGCGCGTAGCTCAGTTGGTTAGAGCGCTACGTTGACATCGTAGAGGTCAGAGGTTCGAGTCCTCTCGCGCCCATGGAACGACCTTTGGGGCCGTAGCTCAGTTGGGAGAGCGCTTGAATCGCACTCAAGAGGTCAGGGGTTCGACTCCCCTCGGCTCCACTTGGAACGACCGCCACCATAGCTCAGCTGGTAGAGCACGTCACTCGTAATGACGGGGTCGTCGGTTCGAATCCGACTGGTGGCTCTGCCGGCGGGTCACCGTCGCGATTGCCCCGTGGTGTAACTGGCAACACGCCGGATTCTGGCTCCGGAGAGTCTAGGTTCGAGCCCTAGCGGGGCAACTTGAAAGGGTGGGACGCCGAGCTCGCTCGGCGTATCCGCTTTGGAGGGATGGCCGAGTGGCTTAAGGCGGCGCCCTGCTAAGGCGTTGGTTCGAAAGGACCGCGTGGGTTCGAATCCCACTCCCTCCGCTGACGTGAGAGCACAGTGGTCATGGGTTCGAACCCACACGGACCGCGAAGCGGGACGTAAAGTGGGTTTGACTCGAGCGAACAGGGTGAGCGAGAGGAGCGAGCGCAGCGAGCTCCATCCCACTCCCTCCGCTGACGTGAGAGCACAGTGGTCATGGGTTCGAACCCACACGCGTTTCAGGTGAAACGCGTAGCGTGGGTTTGACTCGGAGCGAGCCGGAGGCGAGCAAGAGGAGCGAGCGCAGCGAGCTCCATCCCACTCCCTCCGCTGAAGAAGAGAGCACGGTGGTCATTGGTCGTCGCGCCAGGTCCGCGGCGCAGCTTCGTGGACGGGTGGCCGAGTGGCTTAAGGCGCACGATTGGAAATCGTGTGGGCGAAAGCCCGCGTGGGTTCGAATCCCACCCCGTCCGTATAGAAGGCTTCGTGTTCGAACCCACGCGGACCGCAAAGCGGGACGTGAAGTGGGTTTGACTCGAGCGAACGGAGTGAGCGAGAGGAGCGAGCGCAGCGAACTCCATCCCACCCCGTCCGTGTCTAGATCAACGAAATCCCGGTCATGCCGGGGCGTGGCTCAGTCCGGTAGAGCGCTGCGTTCGGGTCGCAGAGGTCCCCGGTTCGAATCCGGGCGCCCCGATGGAAATGCCGCGAATGCGGCCAAGACGGTGTGCGCCCGGATCTATCATCCGGGCGCCCCGATTAGGTTTCCGGCGAAGGCCGGTCCGTGATTGTGTTCGCCCGGATCTCTCATCCGGGCGCCCCGATGGAACTGCCGCGAATGCGGCC
>QJYK01000267.1 GCA_003248075.1 Gemmatimonadota bacterium
CCCGCCGGGAGGCTCGGCGAGGTGTCGGACGTCGCCGCGCTGGTTCGGTTTCTCGCAGGGCCGGGTGCTCGCTACATTACCGGCCAGGTCTTGGCCGTCGACGGTGGCATGGTCATGTAGGCCGCCGTCCGGCCCTTTTCATTCTCGTTCGTTCGACATCCGACGACCAAAGGAGGACACATGAGCGAGCCCACCGAGGCCCGGGTCCGAGAGATCATCATCAACGAGCTGGGCGTCGAGCCTGAGAAGGTCACAGACGACGCGTCATTCGTTGAGGACCTCGGGGCCGACTCCCTCGACACGGTCGAGCTCGTGATGGCGTTCGAGGAGGAGTTCGGCATCGACATTCCTGACGAAGACGCCGAACAGATGCGCACGGTCGGGGACGCGATCGCCTACCTGAAAAAGAACGCCGAGGTGGGCGAGGACTGAGGCCGGGGCCGCGTCCGGGGTGATGATGGGAAGCTCTACCAGTCGCGACGAGCGCAGGGTCGTGATCACCGGCGTGGGCGTCGTGTCCCCGCTCGGCAACGACGTGCCCACGACCTGGGCCAACCTGCTCGCCGGTGTCAGTGGCGCGGACACGATCCGAGCCTTCGAGGCCACCCAGGATTTCGCGACCCGCATCGCGTGTGAGGTGAAGGACTTCGATCCGCTCCTGTACATGGACAAGCGGGATTCGCGACGATTCGACCGCGTGTCGCAGCTCGCCCTGGGGGCGGCCGCCCAAGCCATGGAGTCCGCCGGGTTCGACGGTGTCCCCGGCGGCATGGAGCCCCACCGCTTCGGTGTGGTCTTCGGCAGTGGGATCGGGGGGATCGCCACCTTCGAGGAGCAGCATCGAAAGCTGATCGAGCAGGGCCCCAACCGGGTGAGCCCGTTCTTCGTGCCCATGTTCATTCCGGACATCTCGGCCGGGTTGATCTCCATGCGCTGGGGCCTTCAGGGACCGAACTACGCCACGGTCTCGGCCTGCGCCTCGTCGGCGCACGCGATCGGCGATGCCGCCCGGCACATCCGACACGGGGACGCGGACGCCATGTTGGCCGGCGGGGCCGAAGCCACGATCACTCCGATGACGATTGCGGGCTTCGCGTCCATGAAGGCCATGTCGACCCGCAACGACGACCCGCAGCACGCGAGCCGTCCCTTCGACCTCCATCGGGATGGGTTCGTGATCGGAGAGGGATCCGGCGCCATCGTCCTGGAGGCGCTGGAGATCGCCGAGGCCAGGGGAGCCGAGATCCTGGCCGAGGTGGTCGGGTACGGACTCTCGGGGGATGCGTACCACATCACCGCGCCACCCCCGGATGGATACGGCGCGCAGAATGCGATGCGCATGGCGCTGCGCTACGCCGGCGCCGAGCCCGCGGACGTCGACTACGTCAACGCCCACGGTACGTCGACCATGGCCGACGCCATCGAGACGCTCGCCATCAAGCAGGTTCTGGGAGCACGGGCCTACGAGATCGTGGTGGGCTCGACCAAGTCGATGACGGGGCACCTGCTCGGTGCCGCAGGCGCGCTCGAGGCCATCGTCTCCATCTTCGCGTGTCGGGAAGGAAAGATCCCCCCGACGATCAACTTCGAAGAGCCGGATCCGGCGTGCGACCTCGACTACGCCCACGGCGGGATGGTCGAGCGGCCGGTCCGACTGGCGCTCTCGAACTCGTTCGGCTTCGGGGGCCACAACGTGTGTCTGGCCATCCGTCGTTGGGGCTGAGCACCCGGCGCGGACCGCTTCCCGCAGAACATCGAGGAGGCGGGGCGCCGGGGCCGCACCCCGCTCCGGACCGCCCGGGAAATGAGGCCGACCGGGGGCGTCGATGAGGGTCGGAACCGGATACGACTCCCACCGTTTTTCGGCCGACGTGCCGCTGATCCTCGGGGGCGTCGGGATCCCGGACCATGCGGGCCTGGAGGGCCACTCCGACGGTGATGCGGTGGCTCACGCGGTGATCGACGCGATCCTGGGGGCCGCGGCCGCGGGGAACGTGGGCAGCCATTTCCCTCCGGGGGACGCGACCTGGAAGGGGGCGGACTCCATGGAGCTCCTCGCGAAAGCCGTCCACATCCTCGAGGAGCGAAACTACCAGATCGTGAACGTGGACGTGACCATCGTGTGCGAGTCACCGCGCATCGCGCCTTTTGTCGAGGGAATGAGGGCACGGCTCGGCGAAGTCCTGCGCATCGGTCCGGCGGGGGTGTCCGTGAAGGGTAAGAGCAACGAGGGGCTGGGATGGATCGGGCGGGGTGAAGGCATCGCCGTGCACGCGGTCGCGCTCGTGGACGCGATGCGGGGGCTGGACGACGGATGGGTGGCCGACGCGTCGCCTCCCAACGCCTGAGGAGTCCCCCACGGGCGGTCGAGGTGGCCCCCGTCCGCCGGAGCCGCCCTGAGGGCCCCCGAGGCGCATGGATACGCTGACGGCTTGGTTCGAGACGATTCCCGCCGCTCTGGCGTACGTTACGCTGGGGCTCGGAGCTGCGCTCGAGAACATCGTCCCGGCCGTGCCCGCGGATACCTTCGTGGTACTCGGCGGATTCCTTTCAGGGCGGGCGGGGCTGGAGGTTGGCTGGGTCTTCCTCGCCACATGGGTCGCGAACGTGGGCGGAGCGCTCGCGATGTATTGGTTGGGGCACCGCCACGGACGGATCTTCTTCGAATACGGCTGGGGACGTCGGCTCCTGAACCCGACCCAGATGGGGCGCCTGCAACGGTTCTTCGAGCAGCGCGGGGTCCTGGCCATCTTCCTGGCCAGGTTCCTGCCCGGAATCCGCTCGTTCGTGCCTGTCTTCGCGGGGGTGAGCCATCTTGTGCCCCGCCAGGTGGCGCTTCCCTTGGCCGGGGCTTCCGCCATCTGGTACGGAGGGCTCGTCTGGCTGGGGGCCTTCGCGGGGCGCAACCTCGAGCAGGTGGTCGCGATCCTGGGACAGGTGAACGCATGGCTCTTCGGGGGGGCCATCGCCGTCTTCCTCTGGCTCCTGTCGTGGTGGATACGCACGCGCGGACATGACTGATCCAGCGGGCTTCCGGCTCGAGCAGTTCGAGGACTACCTCAGTTTCGAGCGGGGCCTTTCGGACCGGACCGTATCGGCGTATCGCCGGGACCTTCGCCGCTGGCTCGAGGTGATGATCGAGCTCGGGGCGGGCACGCCCTCGGCGGTCCGGCCGCAGGATCTGCGGGAATGGGTGTTCCGCATGAAGGAGCGCGGGCTCGCGCCGTCATCCATCCGGCGGGCGCAATCGGCCGTCCGCACCTATTTCTCGTTCCTTCTCGAGGAGGGCGTCGTTCCCGACGACCCGACCGAGCGGTTGGAATCGCCCAAGCTCGGGGTGCGTTTGCCGGAGTATCTCACGCACGACGAGGCGCGGCGGCTCGTCGATGCCCCCGACCCGGATGCTCCGCTCCACTGGCGGGACCGGGCGATCCTCGAGCTCCTCTACGCGTGCGGCCTGCGTGTCTCGGAGCTCACGGAGCTGCCTCTTGCGGCGGTGGACCTGGAGGCCGGTTTTCTGACGGTGTTGGGGAAGGGCTCCAAGGAGCGCTTCGTTCCGGTCGGTGCCCCGGCACTCCGAGCGCTGCGCCGCTACCTCGCGGAGGTCCGGCCCTCGTTGGACCGGGGGGGAGCGGCCGGGCGCGTCTTCCTGAACGCACGTGGAGCTCCGCTGTCCCGTGTCGCCGTATGGTCCTTGGTCAAGCGCGCCGGTCACACCGCGGGGGTCGCGCGTGAGATCTCGCCGCACACGCTGCGGCATACGTTCGCGACCCACCTCCTGCAGGGAGGTGCCGACCTGGCGGCGGTTCAGGAGCTCCTCGGCCACGCCGACATCTCGACGACCCAGATCTACACGCACGTCGACCGGGAATACCTGCGCGAGGTGCACCGGCGCTTCCACCCCCGTGGAGGGGACCCGCCCTAGGCGATCCTGAGCTTGGTCGACTACCTGCCGGCGAGGGCCACGATCTGCTCGGACTCGTGGATCCGGCGGCCCGGAACCGGCGCACGGGCTGCGGCGACCATGGCCGCCGCCACGGTCTCGGCAGGGATCGGCCGGTAGCGGCGAAGCGGGCCCAACATCACCGGAGATACCAGGGTCCCGAGCCCCATGCCCAGGCGTTCGATCGGTCGCGAATCACGTCGGCGTCCCTTGAGGAGGGATGGACGGAAGACCTGAATCGACCGGAACGGAAGCGCCATGACCTCCTCCTCCGTCTCACCCTTCACGCGCAGGTAGAAGCTTCGAGCCCAACGCGAGGCGCCGACGGAGCTCACGAGGAGGAGGTCGCGAGCGCCAACCGTCAGGGATGCCCGGGACGCGGCCACCACCGCGTCGTGATCCACACGACGGAAGGCCTCCTCGCTCTTCGCGGTCGCCATGGTGGTGCCGAGGCACACGAACGCCTGATCGGCTCGTGCCCCGGCGAGGCCCGCCTCGAGATCCCGGAAGTCGACCCGCGGCGCCGACACCCGCGGTCGGGCCTCGAGGTCGCGGACCTCCCGACGGGTCGGCGCGAGGACGCCGGCCAGGCCGGGCTCGGACAGCAAACGTCGGAGCAGCGCGCTCCCCACCAGCCCAGTGGCGCCGAAGACGACGACCCTTCGACCCGCTTGACCGGCGGCTGAAGGGCTCGCATCCGCAGGGCGCGCCTCCGGTTCCGTCAGAAGCCTCCGCTAGCCCCTCGCGGCGCCGCGCGCTCGGCCGCGGCGCGCAGGAGGGCCGTCTGGCTTCCGTAGGACGTCAGCATCCGGGCCGCTTCTCGAAGGACCGGATCGCGCTCCATCCGGAAGTCGGCCTCGCGCCCGACCTGGTCCATGCGCTGGGCAATGGACATGCGAGCGCGCCAACCCAGCCAATCCCGAACCCCGTCGGCGTCCAACGCCGCGCGTGGTATTCCCTCGTCCGTGAGCTCCTGAAGGAAGTCGTCCAGGCGCTCCGGGGTGAGGGTCGGATCCTCTCCGGCCGCCTGGAGCTCCTTGGCCACCCCGAAGGAGAACTCCGCGAGCCGCAGGCCCAGCGGGACCTCCTTCTCACCCGCGATCCGGAGAAGATCGCGCTCTACCAGGGTCAGCGTATCGTCGGCGACCTCGATGTCGGGGAAGATCCCGCCGGCGGCGAGGAGCTCTCGCCCCGACGACGTGGTCACGCGCGGGAAGGTGTCCAGGTCCTCCTCGAGCGGCCGCATCTCCATGTCGCGAGCCCTGTGCAGCGAACGCCCCAGGGGCGTCTGCCATTCACCTGTGGTGAACCTGAGGCGACGTCCGTAGGGGAGACGCATGACGGTCTGCACCAACCCCTTCCCGAAGGTGCGCTCGCCGATGACCAACGCCCGGTCGTAGTCCTGGAGCGCTCCGGCAAGAATCTCGGCCCCCGAGGCCGTGAACCGGTCGACCAGCACGACGACCGGCAGGTCCGGCACCCGGACCGGGAAGCGGTCGCGGTAGGATTCCACCGACATGCGGGGCTCGCCGGCGTCCAGAGGCGCTCCGCCCTCGCGGCTCGCGAGGTTCCCGGCGTCGACCCGCTGTGAGGTGCTGGCCAGCACCGAGCCCGGCTCGAGGAAGATGTCGGCCAGCATGAGCGACTCGTCGAGGAAGCCCCCCGGGTTGCGCCTGAGATCGATGATGAGTCCGCGCGCGCCGCTGAGCTCACGGAGCGCGGCGTCCATTTCCTGAGCGGCGTTGCGCGCGACCCGGTCGAGGAGCGCGTATCCGATGTTGCCCTCGAGGACTCCGTAGCTCACTGCCGGCACGTGCACTTCGGCGCGCGTGATCTGGAAGGGAATCGGCTGGTCGAACCCGGCGCGCTTGATCCTCACGTCGACGTCCGTCCCGACCGGCCCGCGGATCGAGTCGGCGGCCATGTCGGTGCCCCATGCGGACGCGTCGTGTTCATTCACCCCGACGATCACGTCCCCGACCTGGAGCCCGGCGTCGTTCGCCGGAGTGGCACGGAACACCGCGGTGACGGTGATCTGGTTGTTCAACAAGGTGATCTGGAGCCCGATCCCCGAATAGTTCCCGGTGGTCTCCTCCTCCCAGGCCTCCGATTCGACCGGCGTGAAGATCGAGGCGTACGGATCGTGAAGCGACTCGATCATCCCACGGATTCCGGCTTCCCACAGTGCCGAGTCGCTGGGGGCGACCATCGCCATCCTCGAGAGCGCCTGCATCGTCTGACGGAAGACCTCGGCCTCCGGCGTGCTGTTCGCCTGCGTGCGCCGGTCCTGGCCGTGGAGCGGGTGCGCCACCGCGAGCAGCAGGGCGAGCGATCCGAAGCTGCGTCTCATTCGGGGTCCTCGAGCGTGCGGGAGGCGTGGAAGGTCCGGTTTTCTGTAACCCAGGGCCCCGTGCGGCGTTCCCGGGCGGAGGCGCCTGTGCATGCCCTCCGGAATTCGTACCTTAGCCGAGGGAGTTCGCCACTCCTCGAGCGAAATGCCAGCCGTCCAGAGAGCCTCGGGATGAGCCCAGCAAAGGTCAGGCCACCGCTTCGGGTCGCGCTGGTCCAACACAAGCCGCGCAAGGCCGACGTCGTGGCCAACGTTGAAGCCGTGCGCACGACTGCCGCGCAATGGGCCGCACGGGCCGATCTGGTCGTCTTCCCGGAAGCGAGCCTCTCGGGGTACTTCCTGGAGGGCGGAGTGGACGAGGTCGCCCTGGAGGCCGAACGGGTGGCCGAGATGTTGGGGCCGCCGCCTCGCGGAGGCCCGGACCTCGCCTTCGGGTTCTACGAGCGTTGGCGCCGCCGCGTCTACAACAGCGTCGCCTACCTCACACCGGAAGATGGCGCCTGGACGCTCCAGCACGTGCATCGAAAGATGTTCCTGCCCACGTACGGGGTCTTCGACGAGGCGCGCTTCGTCGAGGCGGGCACGGAGATCCGCCCCTTCGACACGCGCCTCGGCCGCATCGGCCTCCTGGTTTGCGAGGAGATGTGGCATTCCCTGCCCGCGACGATCCTGGCGCTCGGGGGCGCGGAGCTGCTCGTCGTCGTAAGCGCCTCTCCGGCGCGGGACTTCGGTGCGGACGGCAGGGGGAGGCCCGCCAACCTGGAGCGTTGGGAGCGGCTCGCGCCTGGGACGGCCGTCGAGCACGGCGTCTTCGTCGTCGTAGCCCAGCTTGTAGGATCCGAAGGGGGCAAACTTTTCCCAGGCGGGTCCCTGGCGGTCGGACCGGACGGCCGGGTCCTCGCACGCGGACCGCTGCTGGACGAGGGCGTGACCCTGGCGACGCTCGACGCCGCGGCCCTGGACCGGGCGCGCACGGACGCTCCGCTCCTCGCCGACCTGGAGCAGATGCTCCCCCATCTGCGGCGCTCCCTGGCGCGGGCCGCGGGGGACGTCGGGGACCGTACCGCCGCGGACGAGGACGAGGAGCGTGTCATCCCGGAGGCGACGCCGCACCTGACTGGTCGTGGCGACGTGCAGGCCGTCGATCCGGGGCTCCGCGACCCCGGCGCCCTCGATCTCGACCTGGGGCTGGTCGAGCGGGCGCTCGTCGAGTTCGTGCGGGAAGAGGTCGGCCGGCGGCGCGGCTTCCAGCGCGTGGTGGTGGGGGTGTCCGGAGGGGTGGATTCCGCGGTTTCGCTAGCCATCGCCTGTCGGGCGCTCGGGCCGGAGAACGTCTTCGGCTTCCGGCTCCCGTACCGAACCTCGAGTCCGGAGAGCCTGGAGCACGCTGAGCTGGTTCTCCGGACCTTCGGCGCAAACGCGCGCACCATCGACATCAGCGAGTCCGTCGACCGCTACTTCCAGTCGCACGAGCCGGACATCTCGCCGCTGCGCAAAGGCAACCTGATGGCGCGGTTGCGCGCTGTCGTCCTCTTCGACCAGTCCGCCAAGCTGGACGCGCTTCCCCTGGGCACGGGAAACAAGAGCGAGCGGTTGCTGGGGTACTTCACGTGGCACGCCGACGACTCGCCCCCCATCAATCCTCTCGGGGACCTGTTCAAGACCCAGGTGTGGGCGCTGGCGCGACACCTGGGGGTTCCGGACGTGATCGTGGAGAAGCCCGCCACGGCCGACCTGGTGCGCGGGGTCACCGACGAGGACGAGCTAGGCGTTTCGTATCATGACGCCGATCCGATCCTCAACGGGCTCGTCCGGGGATACGACGTCGAGGACCTGGTACGCTTCGGCTTCTCCCGGCCTACCGTGGAGCTGGTGTGGCGGCGCCTGACAGCGACCCACTGGAAGCGGGAGCTTCCCACGGTGGCCATGCTGTCCTCCACCGCGATCGGCGCCTTCTACCTGCGTCCGGTCGACTTCTGAGGCCGGCCGCCGATGGGAAGGCGGCGCCCGGCCGTCAGCGCGACGAAGAATCCGGACGCGGACACCAAGACGATCGCCGCTCCCGAGGGGAGATCCCAACTCCAGGAGAGCCAGAGTCCGATCAGCACGGAGCCCACCGCGGACGCGACGGCCACGACGAGCATCCCTCCGAGGGAACGGGCCAACGCCTGTCCGGTGGCAGCAGGGATCACGAGGAAGGCGGAGACCAACACGATACCGACCAGCCTGAGCGCCGCCACGATCGTCACCGCCAGCAAGGTCAGGAGCATGAAGCGGAGGCGACCCGCGGGGAGGCCCGCGGCGAGCGCCGCCTCCTCGTCCACGCCGACGAAGAGGAGCTCCTTGAAGTACCAGCCCAGGAGGCCCAGGCCGGTGAGGCACAGGCCCGCGATGGGGAGCACCTCTTCGGAGCGCACCGAGAGAATGTTGCCGAAGAGATACGCCATCAGATCCTGGCGATAGGCGGGGGAGAGGCTGATCAGCACGACGCCGAGCGCCATCGAGGTCGGGAAGAACACTCCGATGGCGGTGTCCTCGGAGACCTCGCGTCGACCGCGGATCCAACCGATGACCCAGGCGACGAACACCGTGAACACGGCGGCCGCGAGGAGAGGGGGGACGCCCAGAACGACCCCCAACGCCACCCCGCCGAGGGCTGCGTGCGAAAGACCGACCCCGACGAAGGCCATGCGGCGTAGCACGACGAAGAACGACAGGACGGCGCAGGTCACACCCAACAACGTGCCCGTGACCAGCGCGCGCTGGACGAACGCGTACCCGAGGAAATCGCTCACCGGGTCTCGCGCTCGGCAGCGCTGTGGACGTGGCCGTCGGGAAGCGGATAGGCGCTTTCGAGGGCCCCACTCGCGAGGACTTCCGAGGGCGTTCCCATTGCCCGAACGGCGTGGTCCAGGAGGACCAGCGTGTCCGCGTGGTCTCCGACCACATCCAGATCGTGGGTGGCGCACAGGAGCGTCAGGCCCTCGGCATGCTGGAGGTCGCACACCAGGGCGTAGAAGCGTGCTCGCGCCCCGGAGTCCAGACCCGCGGTAGGCTCGTCCAGCAGCAGCAGCCTCGGTCGTCCGCACAGGGCCCGCGCGATGAGCACGCGCTGCTGCTGGCCCCCGGACAGCTCCTCGAAGCGGCGCGCCGCCGAGCCGTCCAGACCGACCCGTCGCAGCGCCGCTCTCGCGGCCTCCCTGTCCACTGCACGGGGACGCCTGCCGGGGCCGAGGAGCGCCGTCCGACCCATGAGCACCACATCCAGCGCCGAGATCGGGAAGCCCCGCGGAATCACGATCCGCTGAGGGACATAGCCCACGTCCCCGTGGAGATGTCCCGGGGGTCGGCCGAAAACGCGGACGACGCCTGACTGCGGGTTCAGGAGGCCGAGGACGACCCGGAGGCAGGTGGTCTTCCCGGCGCCGTTCGGACCGATCATCGCTACGAAGCCCCCCGCGGGAACCTGGAAGGTCACGCGATCGAGCGCGATCCGGCCGT
Source organism: Gemmatimonadota bacterium (assembly GCA_003248075.1). Lineage (GTDB taxonomy): Bacteria > Gemmatimonadota > Gemmatimonadetes > Longimicrobiales > Gaopeijiaceae > SZUA-318. The sequence continues at coordinate 9,795 of QJYK01000267.1, forward strand.
CGAAGGACACGGTGACGTCATCGAGAAGAACCGCCGGCGCCGTCGGCTCGGAAATCACGATGCCTCCAGGGCGCGTGCGAAGGCGCGGGCGTTGTAGCGCATGAGGGACATGTAGTCGGTTCGTTCCTCGAGGTTCGGCCCGCCGAGAGGATCCACGGGAACGACCCGCGCTCCCATCTCGGATGCCAGCGCACGAGCGGCGGTCTCCGCGAGCTGAGGCTCGGCCATGACGGCCCTGAGCCCTGCTCGCCGGGCCGCCTCCACGAGCTGTCCGAGAGCGCGGGCCGACGGCTCGTGGCCGGGGCGCTCGTAAAGGCTTCCCAGCGAGACCAGCCCATATCGCTCGGCAAAGTACGACCACGCGTCGTGCGTCGCGATGAACGAGCGTCGTTCCGCTCCCGACAGCGTCTCCCGGATCTCTTCGTCCAGCGTGGTCAGCGAGTCGGACAGCGTCCGTCCCCGCCGCCGTACGGCCGCCGTGTCCCGACTCATGGGAATCACGAAGTCGACGATCTGGGGAAGGAGGACATCACGCACCAGGATGGGGTCGAGCCACACGTGCGGATCGCCCGACCCGGCCTCGCCGTGGGCGTCGTCGGCGCGCCGGAGGGACATCCCGTCGGTGAGCCGAAGCAGGCGGGTGGCGTCCCCCAGACCGCCCATCTCGTCCAGCCAACCGTCGAGACCGCCTCCGACCATGACGAATCCGGCGGCGCCTTCGACCAGCCGCAGCTGCCCCGGTGACACCTCCCAGGTGGCCGGAGAAGCACGGGGAGGCAGCAGCGTCCGCACGACGAACTCCCCACCCGCGACGCGGGCCACCAGATCCGCGACCGGAAAGATCGTCACGACGATCAGGGGCGTCGGGTCCTGTCGCTGTCCCGGCGAAGGACTGCAGGCCACGGCCGCAGCCGCCAGGACGAGGGTCCGTCCAGCCGGGATCCCGCGCATCGGTGTCAGTCCCGTCGAGTGACCTTGAGACGGATCGATTCCAGCAGGGGCAGGGGAGTGAGCTCGCCGTCGACGATGGCCGCGAGCTCCTCCTCCCTGCGCCACCGGGCCTCCAGCTCCGCCAGCTCGAGCTCGAGCAGGTGCTGCTCCGCGGCTTCGTTGGCGGCGATCTCGAGCGCGACGGCTCCCGTGCGCTGTAGGTCGCCCAGACGCCGACCGTCGCGGACCACGATGCGGGCCAGATCCTGTGGGCTGCCCGCCTCCTGGATCAGGCGCGTCGCGGACACGACCCGCCTCTCGGAGGCGCCGGCGAAGTGATGGTACGCCAAGGTTCTGCGCAGGGCCGCCTCCGCTTCCTGCCCCGTGAGGTGCAGACCCCCGTCCCGGTATTTGCCGCAGCGGGGACAACGGAACGCGAGATCGATCTGTCCCGGCTCGGTGGCGGGCAGAAGCCCCACGCCTGCCCGGTCGCGGTAGTCGAGGGACCGGAAGACGTGTCCGCACGCGACGCACGCCTGCTGGCCCCGCCAGGCCGCGCCCCCGAAGCGAAACCACCGGGCGAGGTTCGTGAACGTGTCCGGCGCGTTCCCCATCACGAACCACATGCCCAGGAGCGTCATCCCTCCCGTGGCCCACCCGCCGGCTACCACCGCGCCGGCCGCGACCGTCCCGGCGAAGGAAATCCGCTTGTACTGCGCTCGCCTGGAGGTCAGCTCCTTGCCGTACCGCCACCAGGCCTCTTCGGCAAGGTTGGCGCGGCCGACCCGCACGATCTGCAGGTCCCCGGCGCGGAGCAGCGCGATGTTGTCGGTTTGTGAGAGCAGGCGGGCCTGATCCCGAGTGAGCTTCTCCAACTCCTCCAGCGCCTCCCAACGCTCCTCGATGGGGGCCAGGGACCAGCGCTTGCAGGACGAGCACACGGCCCAGAGCCGCCCCCGTCCGGGATCGAAGGCGACCCTCCTTCCGAGCGGCAGGTGCTCCAATTGTTCGTTCGGCTCGAAGGGAGTCGAGCAGACCAGGCACCGGGAGTACATGGGTCAGCCTACCCAGCCGGCCCGGTCGAGTGCCCCGCGGCCCCCCGGGGCGCAACGGTCGTCGACCCCGTGCACCGGGGATTGGCCCCGGCTCTCGGGAGACGAATACATTGTGCGATCCTTCCATCCCATCGGGACCCGCCATGCGCATCCGATTCCGCCTTCCGGTCGCTCTGGTCCTCGCCGCCCTGTCGACGTCTGCGCTGACCGCGCAGGAGAGGCTGACGGTCGAGGCGATCTTCGGCTCCCCCGAGCTCTATCCGGACGCCCTGCCCGAAACGCACTGGGTGCCGGACGGAACCGGGTTCACCTTCCTCGTCGGGAACGCCTCGGGCGGGACCGACCTCGCCCTCTACGACTTGTCGGCCGGGTCCGGGAGCAGGATCGTCGAGGGCTCGACGCTGGTTCCGGGCGGCGAGCGTCAGCCCGTCGACATCGAGGGGTACGCCTGGCTCCCCGACCGGAGCGGGCTGCTCGTCTACACGCGCTCGGCCCGCGTCTGGAGGGAGAACACGAAGGGCTTCTACTTCGTGTATCGCTTCGCCGACGGCTCCCTTCAGCCCATCTCGGTGGAGCAGGGATACCAGATGTTCGCCAAGGCAAGCCCGGACGGCACCCGGGTGGCCTTCGTTCGCGACAACGACGTGTGGATGACCGAGCTCGCGACGGGCGAGGAGACCCGACTGACCTTCGACGGATCGGCGGACGTCATCAACGGCACCTTCGATTGGGTCTACGAAGAGGAGCTGGGCCTCAGGGACGGATGGCTCTGGAGCCCGGACGGATCGAAGATCGCGTTCTGGCAGTTGGATCAGTCGCCGATCAAGACCTTCAACCTGATCGACGACCTGCGCCTCTACTCGGAGCCCGTGCCGATCCCCTACCCGAAGGCAGGCGACCCCAACTCCTTCGCCCGCATCGGGGTCCTCGACCTCGCGACGATGCGCACGACGTGGATGGATACGGGGGACAATCCGGACGTCTACCTGGCCCGCATGGAGTGGGCCGAGTCCTCCGACCAGATCGTGATTCAGCGCATGAACCGGCATCAGAATCGGATCGACGTCATGCTCGCCGACGTCTCCACCGGGGCGACCCACACCCTCTTCTCGGAGGAGAGCGACACCTGGGTGGACGTCGACCTGGACCTCACCTGGGTCGAGGGCGGGCGATCGTTCCTGTGGACTTCCGAGCGGGACGGTTGGGAGCATCTGTACCTGTACGCGCGCGACGGCACCCTGCGGCGCCAGCTCACCCGCGGGGCGTGGGATGTGGACGCACCTCAGGCCGTGACCGACGACGGGTGGGTGTACTTCACGGCTGCCAAGGAAGGACCGCTCGAGCGCCACCTCTACCGCGTGCGCCTCGGCGGGGGGGGCATCGAGCGCATCACCAACGAGCCCGGCACGCACACCGTGGACATGGCACCCGGAGGGCAGGCCTTCCTCGATACGCGCAGCAGGAATGGCGAGCCCCCCGTGATTTCCCTCCGCGACCGCGAGGGGGAGATCCTGCGAACGCTGGTGGACAACCAAGAGCTGAGGGACCGACTCGCGGGGATGGGCCTCGTTCCGCCCGAGTTCTTCAGCTTCACGACGACGGATGGCGTGGAGCTGAACGGCTGGATGATTCGACCGCCGGACTTCGATCCCTCGAGGCAGTACCCGTTGCTGATGTATGTCTACGGGGGACCGGGGTCGCAGACCGCTGCCGACGCGTGGGGGGGATCCCGGTACCTGTGGCATCAGCTGCTCGCGCAGGACGGGTTCATCGTGGCCAGCGTCGACAACCGGGGCACGGGTGGGCGCGGGCGCGACTTCAAGAACATCACCTACCTTCGCCTGGGAGATTGGGAGAGCCGCGATCAGGTGGAGGCGGCGCGTTGGCTCGCCGGCCGGCCCTACGTGGACGGGGACCGGATCGGCATCTGGGGATGGAGCTACGGCGGTTTCATGACCCTCATGAGCATGGAGCGGGGTGGAGACGTCTTCGCCGCCGGCATCAGCGTCGCACCGGTGACCTCGTGGCGCTTCTACGACACGATCTACACCGAGCGATACATGCGGACCCCGAGGGAGAACCCGGAGGGCTACCGGGCCGGCGCGCCGCTCGAGAACGTGGAGGGGCTCACCGGCAACCTCCTCCTGGTGCACGGCACGGGGGACGACAACGTGCATTTCCAGAACACGGTGCAGCTCGTGGACAGGCTCGAGGCCGCGGGCAAGCAGTTCCGTCTGATGATCTACCCGAACAAGACGCACAGCATCTCCGGAGACGGCACGCAGGTCCATCTGTTCACGATGATGACGGACTTCCTCATTGAGCGCCTGCGTTGAGCGAGATGGTTCTGGTCATCGACAACTACGACTCGTTCACGTTCAACCTGGTGCAGCTCCTGGGTGAGCTGGGCGCCGAGCCGGCGGTCGTTCGCAACGACGCCTGCTCGGTGGACGACCTACTGGCGATGGGCCCCGAACGGGTCGTGGTCTCGCCCGGCCCGTGCACGCCCGCGCAGGCCGGCGTGAGCGTCGCGGCTTTCCGGGTGCTGGGGAGCGCAGGGATCCCGATGCTGGGGGTATGCCTGGGCCATCAGGCGCTCGGAGAAGCGTTCGGGGGGCGCACCTGCCGCGCCGGCAGGCTCATGCACGGCAAAACATCCCGCGTGCGTCATCTCGGTGGGTCGCTGTTCGGGGGCATTCCCGAGACGTTCACCGTGGCGCGGTACCACTCCCTGATCACGGATCGCAACGCGCTTCCCGAGGTCCTGGAGCCCCTTGCCTGGAGCGTCGACGCCGCCGACGCGGGGGAGATCCAGGCCATGCGTCACCGGACGCTCCCGCTCTGGGGGGTCCAGTTCCATCCCGAGTCCGTGTTCAGCGAGCACGGGCGGACGCTCGTCCAGAACTTCCTCCGACCAGACGCCTGAGCGGGCGACAACCCCGCCGCGCTCGAAGCGCATCTCAGGGGTGCCGACAGAGGATTGCACCCCCTCGGGAGAAGGAAGGATGAAGATGAAGCCAAGGGTTCCGGGACGCGCGTGGGCCACCGTCCTGACCCTCGTCGCGTGTGGTGGGGCGCTGGTGGCGGCGGGTCCGACCTCCGCGCAGGAGCGCACGCGCAGCGATGACTGCAGGTGTGTCGATCGCGACGGGAACCCCATCGAGAGCTGCCGGTGCCTGCGGACGCCGCGCGTGGTCGTGGCCCCGACGTTCACGACGAGGGGGGCCCGACTCGGCGTGTCGCTCGACTCCGACCAGAGCCGCAATGACGACGCGGTCGGGGCTCGGATCTCCTCCGTCATGACCGATGGGCCGGCGGACGAGGCCGGCTTGCGCACGGGGGACGTGGTGACGCGCGTCGACGGCCACAGCCTTCTCGAGCCCCTCGACCAGGAGACCGAGGAGGGCTTCGACCTCGATCGATCGATCCCCGTGCAGCGGCTCATCGCCCTCGCGCGGGACCTGGAGCCCGGGGCCCAGGTCGAGGTCGAGTACCGGAGGGACGGAGAGTCACACACGGCGCATCTGGAGGCGCGCGAGCTCTCGCCGTGGGGCCTGCGTGTGCTCGGCCCCGAGTGGGACGCGGATGCGCTGGCGGGCAGGATGCGCGACCTGAGCGACCGCATCCGGGACCGGGCGCTCGTCTTCGAGGGACCGGAGGGCGCGCGCGGGTTCGAGCTGGCGACGCCGCGGGCAGGGACTTTCCATCTCCGGAGCGGTGACCGGGACGTCTCGGGGCTCTTGTGGCGGATCGGCGGCGAGGGTCTCGAGCTCACGGAGATGAAGCCCGGGCTGGCGAGCTACTTCGGCACCGACCGCGGTGTGCTGGTCACCGAGGTGGACGACGCCTCCGAGCTCGGGCTCGAGCCCGGCGACGTCATCCTTTCGATCCACGGGAGGGACGTGGACACCCCCGCGCAGGTCCGACGCATCCTCGGTAGTTATCGGGAGGACGAGAGGGTATCCCTCCGCATCATGCGCCAGAAGCAGGAGAGGACGATCGACGGTCGGGTGTCCCGGTAACGCGGACGGGTCCAGTCCCATCCGGCGGGGCGAGGGCGGCGGCTCTCGCCCCTTCGTCGTTTCGGGCTTTCCCGCACTCGGACGCATGGGATAACTTCCCGCGAACCCGCTGACCCACCGCACCTGCCCCCCGCCGGGAGCCGGCCCCCTTGATCGAGAGCCTCCTCATCGCCAACCGCGGAGAGATCGCGGTGCGTGTCGTACGCGCCGCGCGCGAGCTCGGCGTCCGGACGGTGGCCGTGTACTCCGAGCCGGACCGGTTGGCTCCCCACGTGCTCGCGGCCGACGAGGCGTACCCGATCGGGCCCGCCCCTTCCACGGAGAGTTACCTGCGGGTCGATCGCATCCTCGAGGCGGCACGGCTCTCGGGAGCCCGAGCGATCCACCCCGGATACGGGTTCCTCGCCGAGAGGGCCGCATTTGCGCGCGCGGTCCAGGAAGCCGGGCTGGTCTTCGTGGGACCGCCCGCGGACACCATCGCGGCCATGGGCGACAAGACCGAGGCCCGCCGGCGCATGCGCGACGCCGGTGTCCCCATCGTCCCCGGCCTCGTGGCGCCGGTGGGCGACGTGGGCGCGGCCACCGAGGCGGCGCGGGACATCGGGTACCCGATCCTGCTCAAGGCCGCGGCGGGAGGGGGCGGCAAGGGCATGCGTGCCGTTGCCGAAGAGCGCGACCTTCCCCGCGCCTTCGAGGCGGCGAGGCGGGAGGCGATGGCGGCCTTCGGGGATGGCGCGATCTATCTCGAGCGCTTCCTGGAACGACCCCGTCACGTCGAGATCCAGGTGCTCGGGGACGGGCACGGGAACGTCGTGCACCTCGGCGAGCGCGAGTGCTCCATCCAACGACGTCACCAGAAGCTCGTCGAAGAGGCGCCGTCTCCCGTGCTGAAACCCGTAGAGCGCGCGGCGATGGGCGAGTCGGCCGTGAAAGCGGCGAAGGCGGTCGGTTACGTGGGCGCGGGCACCGTGGAGTTCCTTTTCCAGGACGGGGAATTCTTCTTCCTCGAGATGAACACTCGCCTGCAGGTCGAGCACCCCGTGACCGAGCTCGTCACGGGGATCGACATCGTCGCCTGGCAGCTACGGGTAGCGTCGGGCGAGAGCCTCGACTTCGCCCAGGAGGAGGTCCGCCTCGTCGGCCACGCCATCGAGTGCAGGTTGACGTCGGAGGACCCGTTTCGTGGATTCCTGCCCTCCACCGGCACGATCACCGAGCTGCAGGTGCCGACCGGTCCCGGTGTCCGCTGGGATGGAGGGATCCATGCGGGGTTCCAGGTGGGCCTTCATTACGATCCGCTGCTCGCCAAGCTCATCGTGCACGCGCCGACGCGCGGCGCGGCGATCGCGCGCATGGCGCGGGCGCTCGACGAGCTCGTGATCGCCGGAGTCGACACCAGCACGCCCTTCCACCGCAGGCTGATGGAGGAGCCCGACTTCGCGGACGGCGTCCTCAGCATACGATATCTGGAGGAGCACCCCGAGCTCCTCGAGGACCGTGTGATGGACGGGGGGCTGGAGGCGATGGCGGTCGCGGCGGCGCTCCTGGAAGAGGAGGACCGAATGCGCCACCGTGCGACGCGCGTCGGCGACCGGGGAGGCGCGCTCCCGTCGCCCTGGCGACGAGGACTCCCCCCTTGGCGGTCCGGATGAGCGCGCCTGCGGTCATCGAGGAGGGGCAGGTCGTAGTCACCCGGGTGCGGGCCATCGCAGCGGGGGGCGCCGGCGTCGCCGAGCTGCCCGATGGTCGGGTCGCGTTTATCCACCGGACGGCACCGGGCGACCAGGTCGAGATTCGGGTCTCTCGCGTGCACGCGCGTTGGGCGGAGGCCGAGCTCGTCGCCGTCCTGCATCCCGGCCCCGGGCGTGTCGAGCCGACGTGCCCTCTCTACGAGCGCTGCGGCGGCTGTGCCCTACAGCACCTCGAGTACGCGGAGCAGCTGCGTTGGAAGGGACGCATCGTCGCCGATGCCCTCACGCGCCTGGGCGGTCTTCAGGTGGAGCCACCCGACGTCGCCCCTTCTCCCGAGACTTTGCGCTACCGGAATCGCGTCACGTTCACGGTGCGCCGACTCGGAGGCGGCCGCATCCTCGCAGGCTTCCACATGCTCCATCGCCGGGGCAACGTGTTGGACGTGCGCGCCGAGTGCCGCCTTCCGGAGCCACCGATCGCAGACGCATGGACCGCGCTGCGTGACGCCTGGCGGGAGGGCGCGCGGCCGCTCCCCATTGGGCGGGAGCTCCGCGTCACGATCCGCGCGCTCGAGGACGGTGTCGTGGTCCTGGTTCGAGGCGGAGCGGAAGGGTGGCGAGGTGACGAGCTGATGGCTCGTGTACCCCGCGTGGTCGGAGTCTGGCACCAGCCCCGAGGCGGAGCCCGTCCGGCGCTCGTCGGAGGAACCCCCACCTTCGAAGCCTGGGGCGCCGACAGGATCCCCGTCGGTGGCGAGGCCTTCCTCCAGGTCAACCGGGACGGCGCACGGCTCGTTCTCGATCACGTCCTTCGGCTGGCTGGCGCCCCCGCCCAGGGCCCAGCAGCGGGCCTGGCCGTGGACGCGTACTGCGGGGTCGGCGTCTACGGTCGCGCACTGGCCGACCGTGGCTGGACGGTCACCGGCATCGAAAGCGATCCCGAGTCGTGTGCGGCGGCCAGGCACGAAGCGCCCACGGGCTTCTCGGTCCTGGAAGGGCTCGTGGAGGAGCACCTGCCCAGGACGCTCCCCGCGGAGCTGGTAGTCGTCAATCCCCCGCGCTCCGGCCTGCAGGAATGGGTCCCGGGAATGCTCCTGCACCATCGTCCGCGCCGCGTGGTCTACGTCAGCTGCGATCCCGCCACCCTGGCCCGGGACGCCAAGCGGATGAGCCTTGGATACCGACTGGTCGGGCTTCGCGCCTTCGACCTGTTCCCCCAGACCGCGCACGTGGAGACCGTGGCGACATTCGAGACGAGGCCATGGGCAGGCTGATGCGATACCATGTGACGATCTCCGGCACCTCCTTCGAGGTCGAGCTGGGCTCGGACGGGACGCGGGTGGACGGGCGGCCGGTGTCGGCGGAGCTGCTTTCGGTCGCAGGCACCGACGTTCGGAGTCTGCTCCTCGACGGGGCGTCGCACCGCCTGGTCGCCCGGCGCCTCGGCGCAGGCCGCTGGGCCGTACAGACGGCCGGGCGGCGGCTCGAGGCGGAAGTGCTGGACGAGCGGACCCGTGCGATCCGGGACATGGCCGGTGCACGCGCCGGCTCCCAGGGGTCGAGGCCGATCCGGGCGCCCATGCCCGGCTTGGTCGTGAAGGTCGAGGTCGCCGAAGGCGACTCGGTGGCAGAGGGTCAGGGCGTCGTCATCGTCGAGGCGATGAAGATGGAGAACGAGCTCAGGGCGGAGGGGGCGGGGCGGGTCTCCCGCGTGCTGGTCACGGAAGGGGAGGCGGTAGAGAAGGACCAGGTGCTCATCGAGATGGCTGATCCGGACGGGCGGGCGGCGGGGGACTGATGGCCGAGGAGCGATCGTTCGCAACCGACAGCGGCATCCGGGTCGCGCGCAGCTACGCTCCCGGAGGTGTGCCCGAGGCGGGCGAGTTCCCGTTCACCCGGGGGATCTATCCGGACATGTACCGGGGCCGGGTCTGGACCATGCGCCAATACGCCGGTTTCGGGACCGCCGAGGGGACGAACGAACGCTTCCGGTATCTCCTCGACCGGGGGCAGACGGGCCTCTCGGTGGCCTTCGACCTCCCGACGCAGATGGGCTACGACTCGGACGCCTCCATGGCCGTTGGCGAGGTGGGGCGCGTCGGGGTCGCCATCGACTCCCTGGAGGACATGCGGGCCCTGTTCCGGGGAATCCGACTGGACGAGGTCTCCACGTCGATGACGATCAACTCCACGGCCGCGATCCTCCTGGCCCTGTACGTGGCGCTCGGGGACGAGCGGGGCGTCCCCCGCGCTCGGCTGTCGGGCACGGTGCAGAACGATGTCCTCAAGGAGTACATCGCGCGGGGCACCTACATCTATCCGGTCCGGCACTCTCTTCGGCTCGTGGCGGACGTCATGGGCTTCTGTGCCCGGGAGGTGCCGCGCTGGAATCCGATCTCGATCTCGGGCTACCACATCCGTGAGGCCGGCTCCACGGCGCCCCAGGAGATCGCGTTCACGTTCGCGAACGGGCTCAGCTACGTCCGTGGAGCCATGGCCGCAGGCCTCGACCTGGAGACATTCGGTCCCAGGCTCTCGTTCTTCTTCGCGGCCCACAACGACCTGCTGGAGGAGGTGGCCAAGTTCCGGGCGGCACGACGCCTGTGGGCGAGCCTCCTGCGCGAGCGTTACGGCGCCTCGGACGCGGCATGCCGGCTCCGGTTCCACACGCAGACGGGAGGCTCGCTGCTGACGGCGCAGCAGCCGATCAACAACGTGGTCCGGGTCACCGTCCAGGCGTTGGCCGCGGTGTTGGGAGGCACCCAATCGCTGCACACGAACGGGTACGACGAGGCCCTGGCCCTTCCGACCGAGGAGTCGGCCCGGCTGGCCCTGCGGACACAGCAGATCCTCGCCGATGAGTCGGGGGTGGCTCGGACGGTGGATCCCCTGGGCGGCTCCTGGTACGTCGAGGCGCTCACGGACGCGGTCGAGGCCAGGGCGCGTGAGTATCTCGGGCACATCGAGGAGCTGGGGGGCGCCGAGCGGGCCATCGACTACATGCAGGAGGAGATCCACCGATCGGCATACGCGTTCCAGCGGGAGGTGGAATCCGGGGAGCGGCTCGTCGTCGGGGTGAACGAGCACGTGGAACAGGAGGGTCCTGTCCGTATCGGACAGCCGGACTACTCCGCCCTGGAGCGGGACCAGGTCGCGAAGCTGACCGAGGTGCGCCGAGCGCGAGACGACGCCGCGGTACGCACGGCACTGGGCGCGATCCGCGAGGCCGCGCAGGGAGAGGCCAACCTCATGCCGCCCATCGTGGAGGCGGTGAAGCGATCCGTGACCCTCGGAGAGGTGAGCGACGCGCTGCGGGAGATCTGGGGAACGTACGACGGCTGAACGGCCCCGTAGTCCCGACTTCCCGCGTTGGTTAGGTTTTTTGGCTCCGGAGACCCGAACCGCGCCCGCTCGATCTTCCGATGCCCACTTACGAGTACCGGTGCCCGAAGGGGCACGACTTCGAGTTGTTCCAGCGCATGTCCGACGAACCCGTCGCCGACTGCCCCGAGTGCGGCGCCGCCGCGCGCCGTCGCATCTCGGCGGGGGCCGGGTTCCTGTTCAAGGGCGAGGGTTTCTACATCACGGACTATCGGAGCAGCGAGTACAAGAAGAAGGCCTCGGACGAGGGTGGGTCGGGAGGCTCTTCCCCCAAGGAGGCCGGGGGGTCCGGCAGCGCGTCCTCCGGCGCGAAGGACGACTGAGCGTGGCGCAAGAAGCCATCCGCTCCGCGGTCGGCCGGGTGCTGGCCGACCTCGGCGTTTCCGACGCCCCGGTGGGCCTCGAGCGTCCACGCGATCCGACCCACGGCGACCTGGCGACCAATGTGGCGATGGCGTTGGCCAAACGGCTCGGGAGACCGCCCCGGCAGATCGCCGAGGAGATCGCCGCGCGCCTCGACCTGGAGGCCGCGGGGGTCACGGCGGTCGAGGTCGCGGGACCGGGGTTTCTCAACTTCCGCCTCAGCGCCGGCGCCGTCGCGTCCACGCTGGACACGATCCTGGAGGAGGACCTGCGTTTCGGGAGGAGCGAGGAGGGCCGGGGGCGCAGGGTGATGGTTGAGTTCGTGTCGGCGAACCCCACGGGGCCCCTCCACCTGGGGCACGGCCGCCAGGCCGCGCTCGGGGACGCCATCGCGTCGCTGCTCGATTGGACCGGGTGGGACGTGCACCGGGAGTACTACTACAACGACAGCGGCACCCAGATGGAGCTTCTGGGCCGGAGCGTCTGGGTGCGTTATCAGCAGCTCCATGGCCGGGCTGCCGAGATTCCGGAAGGGGGCTACCGGGGCGAGTACGTGCGGGACATCGCGGAGGCGCTCACCGACCAGCAGGGTGAGCGCTGGGTGGGCGACGACTCCCCCGCGGCGCTCGACGCGATGCGGCGTTTCGCGGTGCAGGCGCTCCGTGCGGAGCAGGATCGGGATCTCGCGGACTTCCGGGTGCACTTCGACGAGTACTTCCTCGAGTCCTCGTTGTACGAAGAGGGCAAGGTCGACGAGACCGTCGCGGCGCTACGGGAGACGGGTCTCGTGTACGAGCACGAGGGCGCCGTCTGGCTCCGGACCACCGAGTTCGGTGATCAGAAGGACCGGGTGATGATCCGCTCCAATGGTCTGCCGACCTATTTCGTGCCGGACGTGGCGTACCACAAGAACAAGTGGGAGCGGGGGTTCGAGCGCGTCATCAACGTGCAGGGCTCGGACCATCACGGAACCGTGGCCCGCGTTCGCGCCGGGGCGCGCGCGCTGGGGTGTCCCGAGGGGTACCCCGAGTACGTGCTGCACCAGATGGTGCGCGTCGAGCGCGACGGCAAGGAGGTCAAGTTCTCTAAGCGCTCCGGCTCGTACACCACGCTCCGTGGGCTGTACGAGCACGTGGGCGTGGACGTGGCCCGGTACTTCCTGCAGATGCGCAAACCGGACGCGCATCTGGTCTTCGACCTCGACGTCGCCCTCGACCAGTCGGACAAGAACCCGGTCTACAAGATCCAGTACGCGCACGCGCGCATGTGCTCGATCTTCGCGAAAGCGGGGCTCTCCCCGGAGGAGGTCCGGGCTGGGGAGGCCGATCTCGAGGTGCTGTCGGGAGAGCTGGAGCGGGAGCTGGTCAAGCTTCTCGGCGAGTTCCCGGCGGCCGTCTCACGCGCGGCGGGGGCCGGCGCGCCACATGTCGTGTGCGACTACCTGGAGCAAGCCGCCGGGGCGGCCAACGCCTGGTACCACTCGGGCAATCCCTCGCGAAACCCGGAGCTGGCGGTCCTGGTGGACGACCCCGGCCTCCGGGCCGCTCGCCTCGAGCTGGCTCGAGCGGTCCAGATCGTCCTTCGAAACGGCTTGACCCTCCTGGGGATCGAAGCACCGCAGCGCATGGACCGCGCGGCGGACTCCGATCCGGAGTGAGCCGAGCGCCCGTGTCGATCCTCTGCGTGGGAAGCGTGGCATTGGACTCGATCGAGACCCCGTTCGGCCGCGCCGAGCGGGTTCTCGGCGGCTCCGCCGTCTTCTTCGCGGCTGCGGCCACGGTGTTCAGCCCCGTCCGGATCGTCGGCGTGGTCGGCGAAGATTACCCCCTGTCGGACCTCGACTTCCTGGCCGCGCGCGGGGCGGACCTCGAGGGGATCGAGCGACGCAGCGGGGAGAGCTTCTTCTGGGCGGGCCGGTACCACTACGACCTCAACTCGCGGGACACCCTGGAGACCCGACTGGGCGTGTTCGCCGACTTCCGCCCCCGGATTCCCGACCGCTTCAAGGACGCGCGACACGTCTTCCTGGGCAACATCGACCCCGCCCTCCAGAACGAAGTGCTGGACCAGGTCGAAGCACCCGAGGTCGTGGCCTGCGACACCATGGACTACTGGATCGAGGGGAATCGCAAGGAGCTCCTCGGGCTCCTGGAGCGGGTACGGATTCTGCTCGTGAACGACGCAGAGGCGCGGCAGCTCGCGGACGAGCCCAATCTGCTGAAAGCTTCGATCTGGATCCGCGAGCGGGGACCGGAGATCGTGGTCGTGAAGAAGGGAGAGCACGGGGCGATCCTGTTCGCCGAGGACTGGGTGTTTTTCGTGCCCGGGTATCCGTTGGAGCGGGTCTTCGACCCGACCGGGGCGGGTGATGCGTTCGCGGGAGGCTTCATGGGGTATCTGGCCGGGGCGGGCACCCTCGACGAGGGTTCCTTGAGACGGGCCATGGTCTTCGGCTCGGCGATGGGCTCCTATGCGGTCGAGGACTTCAGCGTGAACCGCTTCCGCACACTCGACGTTTCGGACGTTCGGCGCCGGGTGCACGAGTTCCGCCGGATGACCGCGTTCGAGACCCACCCGGAGGCCATCGATGTCTGAGGCGGGGCTGAGCTACCGGGACGCGGGAGTCGATCTGGACGCGGCGGAGCGGGCGAAGGGCGGCCTCGAGGCGCTGCTCGCGTCCACGCGGGACGAGAACACGCTCTCCGGGCTCGGAGCGTTCGGTGGGCTGTACCGCCTCCCGGGGGATGTCACGTCCCCGGTTCTCGTGTCCTCGGCCGACGGAGTGGGGACCAAGCTCAAGGTCGCGTTCATGGCGGGGCGCCACGATACGGTGGGTCAGTGCCTCGTGAACCACTGCGTGAACGATATCCTCGTTCAGGGAGCTCGGCCGCTCTTCTTCCTCGACTATCTTGCGACCGGGACCCTCGACGAGCGCGTGGTGTCGGACGTGGTGTCCGGGGTCGCCGCGGCGTGCCGGGAGAACCGATGTGCGCTGTTGGGCGGCGAGACGGCGCAGATGGCCGACTTCTACGCCGCCGGGGAGTACGACCTGGCCGGCTTCATCGTCGGGGTGGTCGAGCGCGACCGGGTGCTGGACGGGAGCGAGATCCGCAGCGGCGACGTGCTCGTGGGACTCGAGTCCTCGGGCCTGCATACCAACGGATACACCCTGGCCCGGAGGATCGTCTTCGATGTCCTGGACCTCTCGGTGGACGACGAGCTCCCGGGCACCGGCAGGAGCGTCGCAGACGAGCTGCTGACCGTCCACCGGAGCTATCGGGCCACGCTGCTCCCCCTGCTGGAGCGCGACCTGATCCGAGGCCTCGCGCACAACACGGGCGGAGGCATCCCGGGGAATCTCCCCCGCGTCCTACCCGGGGGGCTCGGCGCTCGTATCGACCGCCGAGCCTGGGAGCCTCCGGCGGTCTTTCGCGCCCTGCAGACCGCCGGCAACGTGGATCGGGGAGAGATGGACCGAGTGTTCAACATGGGGATCGGCATGATCGCCGCGGTGCGCCCGGAGGACGCCGCTGAGGTCGTCGCGGCCGTCGTGGCTTCGGGCCTCAACGCCTGGCGGATCGGCAGCGTCGAGGCGGGGCAGGGCGTCCGGTACGAGGGATGAGGCGCCTTCGATCGGCGGGACCGGTGGGGGTCATCCTCGTGGCGGGCGCGCTGGCGTGGCCATTCGACAGTGCGGGTCAGTCGGTTTCGGATCTGGCGGGGCGCTGTGTGGGAGCCGGCGGGGTGGAGACCACGTGCGGCGAGCTCGCGGTGACCGCCCGAGCCCTGCAGGGACACATCGGCCTGATGGCGGGCCTCGGCTCGGAGGTGTCGGGGAGCGCGAGCACTCTGGGGCGCCGGCTGGGAACCGCTCCCCGGATCGCGGTGGGGGGGCGTGCCGCGTTCGCCCGCGTCTCCCTCCCCGACCTGACCGACCAGGGCGCCGAGCCCTCACGCAAGACCAGTTTCCTCCTTCCGTCGCTCCATTTGGGGGTCGCGGTGGGCATCTTCGACGGGTTTTCGCTGGCACCCACCGTCGGTGGCTTCCTCGCGGTGGATGCCCTGGGAAACGCGAGCCTCGTCTTCTTGCCCAAGGGTGAGGGATTCGACGGACACGCGACCGCCTTCTCGCTCGGAGCCCGTATCGGCCTGTTGCGTGAGTCGTTCACCCTCCCGGGGATCTCCCTGTCGATCTCGCGTCGGGCGAGTGGAGACGTGGTCTACGGCGATGCCCAGGCGGGTGGCGGATCCGTCCGGGTGGACCCGGTCGTGACCTCGATTCGGGCCACCGTGGGTAAGGACCTGCTCTCGGTGGGGATCCTTGCGGGGCTGGGCTGGGATCGCTACTCCGGAGATGTCCTGATCCACGCCGCGGCAGGCGGCACCGTCGTGGAGGCGTCGTCGTCCTCCCTGGACGCGTCGCGCACGACGGTCTTCGGGGGTGCGTCGATGAATTTCCTGATCCTGCAGCTCTCCGGGGAGCTGGGCTGGGCCGGGGGCTTCGGGCGGGTGAACGAGTATCTCGGCGCTCCGTTCGATCCGAGGTCCGGCTCGCTCTACGCCAGCCTGGCCTTCCGCCTGACGATCTGATCGGGGTCGAGGTGGCCGAGCTCCGAGCAGGCCTCGCGCCGTCCGACCGGGCTTTCCTCGAGCGAGCCCGGGTGTTGGCGCGTCACGGTTGGGGTCAGGTACATCCGAACCCCCTGGTCGGATGCGTGATCGAGAAGGATGGGGCCGTGGTCGGCGAGGGATTCCATGCCCGATTCGGGGGGCCCCACGCCGAGATTCTCGCGCTTGAGGAGGCGCTTCACCGGGCCAACGGGGCTACCGCCTTCGTTTCGCTCGAGCCCTGCGACCATCACGGGAAGACGCCGCCCTGCACCGAGGCCCTCCTCAAGGCGGGCGTGGCTCGGGTCGTGTTCGGAGCCTCCGATCCGGGAGCGGAGTCGGGCGGCGGTGCCGAGCGCCTTCGCCGGGAGGGCATCGAGGTGGTGGGTCCTGTCTGGGGTGAGGGTGAGGCCGTGGCGGAGAACCCGGCCTTCCACCACACGGCGCGCGCGTCGAGACCGTTCGTGGCGCTCAAGCTCGCGCTCTCGCTGGACGGGCGAATCGCGGCGGCCCGTGGAGAGCGCTCGCGCGTCACGGGTGGAGAAGCCGAGAAGGAGGTGCACCGGCTTCGTTCCGGGTTCGACGCGATCATGATCGGTGCGGCGACCGCCCGCGTCGACGACCCGCAGCTCACCGTCCGACTCGCCCCGGAAGGGCGGGCGGCTCCGCGCCGCCTGCTCCTCGATCCCAGGGCGACGCTCCCCTCGGACGCAGCACTGCTCAGGGACGCCGAGAGATCTCCTGTCCACGTTTTCACCCGGCTCGATGCCCCCGAGGTCGACATGGAGCGACTCGAGGGGGCCGGGGCCCACGTGCACCCGGTCCCGGCCGCGGCCGAGGGCCTCGTCCTCGACGCCGTTCTCGACGTGTGCTGGGAGCTCGGTCTGCGTGCCATCCTCTGCGAGGGGGGGAGCCGTCTGGCCACCTCGCTGCTCCGCGAGGACCTGGTGCAGCGGCTCTACCTGTTCCTCGCGCCCCAGGCCTTCGGCCCGTCGGGGGTTCCGGCCTTCGGGCCCGGCATCGCGGGCGCCCCATGGGGGGCGTTCGCGCCCGCGTTTCCCCCGGAGCTCTTCGGCCGGGACGCCCTTCTCGTGTTCGACCGACGGACGGGGGCCTGATGTTCAGCGGCATCATCGAGGGGACCGGTCGCGTCGTCGAGGTCACCGAGCGCGAGACCACACGCCGGGTGAGGATCGAGGCGACGGGGTTCGGCGGGGAGCTCTCGCCCGGCGACTCGGTCGCCGTGGACGGGGCATGCCTGACCGTCACCGATCGCGAGGAGCGGACCTTCTCGGTCGACGTGATCGGAACGACGCTCGAGCGCACCATTGCCGGAACGTACCGGTCGGGCACCCGGGTAAACCTGGAGCGGGCCATGAAGCTCGGCGCGCGCCTGGATGGCCATCTCGTTCAGGGACATGTGGATGGCATCGGGCATCTTAAGCAGATTGTCAAAGAAGGAGAGTTCTGGCTGATGGATTTCGCGGTTCCTGCCGCGGTGGCCGCCGGCACGATCCGCCACGGATCGATCGCCTTGAACGGGGTCAGCCTGACCGTGAGCGAGCTCGCCGAGCCGGACTTCGTCCGGGTCGGCATCATCCCGTACACGTGGGAGCACACCAACCTGGGTGGGCTCGGACCGGGGGATCCGGTTAACGTGGAGGGCGATCTGATCGGCAAGTACGTCGCCCGGATCCTGGCCGCCCGTGAGCGCGGGGAGACTGAAGCATGACAGCCATGTCGCTGGACCGCGTCGATGCGGCCATCGAGGACATTCGGCAAGGGCGTATGGTCATCGTGGCCGACGATGAGGACCGGGAGAACGAAGGCGATCTGGTGATGGCCGCGGCCTGCGTCACCTCGGACCACGTGAACTTCATGACGAAGCACGGTCGTGGGCTCATCTGCGTAGCGCTGACCAACGAGCGGGCCGACGAGCTCCAGCTCCCCCTTATGACCGAAGCGAACACCGATCCCCAGGGGACGGCGTTCACGGTCTCGGTCGACGCGCATCGCCGCTTCGGGGTCACGACAGGGATCAGCGCCCACGACCGGGCCAAGACGATCGAGGTGTTGGTCGACCCGTCGACCAAGCCGGGGGATCTGCGCCGGCCAGGACACATCTTCCCTCTGCGGGCCAAGCCCGGGGGCGTGCTGCGACGGGTCGGCCAGACCGAGGCCGCGGTGGACCTCGCGCGTCTCGCGGGATTCGAACCGGTGGGCGTGATCTGCGAGATCCTCAGCTCGGACGGCACCATGGCGCGCAGGCCGGAGCTCGAGACGTTCGCGAAGGCGCACGAGCTACGCTTCATCACGGTGGCCCAGCTGGTGGCGTACCGGCTGACGCGCACGAGGCTCGTGCAGAGGATCGCCGAGGTGGGCATGCCTACGCGGTTGGGCGAGTTCCGGGTCATCGGCTACGAGAGCATCCTGGACGGACGGGAGCACCTGGCCCTCGTCAAGGGAGACGTGCGGGGCAAGGCGAACGTCCTGGTGCGGATGCACTCCGAATGCATGACGGGCGACGTGTTTGGGTCGCTTCGCTGCGACTGCGGGGAGCAGCTCGCTGCCGCGATGCGACAGATCGAGGAGGAGGGGCTCGGTGCCATCGTGTACCTTCGTCAGGAGGGGAGGGGCATCGGGCTCGGGAACAAGCTCAGGGCCTACCAGCTCCAGGACGAAGGGATGGACACCGTTGAGGCGAACGAGCGACTCGGCTTCAAGCCGGACCTCCGAGACTACGGGATCGGGGCCCAGATCCTCCTGGACCTCGGCCTCACTTCCATCCGGCTCCTGACCAACAATCCTCGGAAGATCGTCGGCCTGGACGGATACGACATCGAGATTACCGGACGCGAAGCGTTGCGGATCGAGCCCGGCGAGCACAATCAGCGCTACCTGGACACGAAGCGCTCGAAGCTCGGACACATGTTGTGAGCTCGGAGGGCAGCCCGGCGGCCGCGCGCCGAGGAGCGGTGGACGCGTCGGGGGTCCGGGTCGCGGTGGTCGTGGCGCGCTTCAACGCCGACGTGACGGACCGACTCCTCGAGGGCGCGTTGGCGTGTCTGTCGGAGCATGGCGGAGCCGCCGCCGACCGTGACGTGTTCCACGTCCCGGGAGCCTGGGAGCTGCCCCAGGCCGTCTCGTGGATCGTCCAGCGCGGGCAGCACGACGCGGTGGTCACGCTCGGATGCGTGATACGGGGCGATACCCCCCATTTCGACTATGTCTGCGCCCGTGCCAACGACGGGCTCGGGCGAATCGCGTCGCGAGCCCGGGTACCGGTGGTCTTCGGGGTGCTCACGACGGACACCCGTGAGCAGGCCCTGGCGCGGGCCGCGGTCGGTCCCACCAACAAGGGCTACGAGGTGACGCTGGCGGCACTGGACATGGTGAGGCTCGCCCGCGACCTGGAGGGACGTTGACCGAGGGTCGGTCGCTGGGCAGGACGGAGCGGATCCACCGCACGCGGGCGCGCGCCTGGGTGCTTCAGATCCAGTACCGCTGGGACGTGTCCGGACGGCAGGGGACGCTCACCGATGCCCTCGCCGACACGCTCCGGACGCGCCGGATCGCTCCACCGCGGGTGCCGTACGTGCGCACGCTGCTGCGAGCCCTGGACGAGCATCTGCCGCGCGTCGACGGGGAGCTCCAGGGGGCCCTGGAGAACTGGCGTCTGGATCGGCTGTCGACGGTCGACCGGGCGGTACTCAGACAGGCGTGCGCGGAGATGCTCTTCCTTGAGGACGTCCCACCCAAGGTCTCCATCCAGGAGGCGATCCGCCTCGCCGAGCAGTACGGGGGGCCGGAGTCGCCCCGGTTCGTCAACGGCGTCCTGGATGCCCTCTTCAAGGGGCTCGCCGAGGCCGGCGTGTGACGGGGGTGGCGGTCGACGACGGGAAGCGTGCCCTGAGGGTCCTGGTGGTCAACTGGCAGGACAAGGACAACCCCCGCTCGGGCGGGGCTGAGATCCACCTCCACGAGGTGTTCGGGGGCCTGGCCGGAAGAGGTCACGAGGTCACGCTGCTCGTGTCGGGCTGGGCCGGCGCGGAGCCCGACGCCACTCTGGACGGGATGGAGGTCCACCGGACCGGCGGACGCCACACGTTCTCCCTGGCGGCGCCGCGCTATTACCGGACGAGGCTCGCTACCCGCACGTTCGACGTCGTGGTGGAGGACCTCAACAAGGTGCCGGTGTTCACCCCCTGCTGGGGAGACACGCCGGTCCTGCTCCTCGTCCACCATCTCTTCGGTGGTACCGCATTCGAGCAGGCTTCGCTTCCGGTCGCTACCGCGACCTGGATCCTGGAGCGCACCGTACCCAGGGCCTACCGCGGCCGACCGGTGGTCGCGGTGTCCCGAAGCACGCGGCTGGATCTCGTGGCGAGGGGCATGGACCCCGAGCGCATCGAGGTCATCCCGAACGGAATCGACCTCGACGCGTTCACGCCCGCTCCCGACGGGCGACGCTTCGACAGGCCCACGCTCCTGTATCTGGGACGGCTCGAGCGGTACAAGCGAGTCGATCTGATCCTCCAGGCCGCCGCGCGGCTGTCGGCTCAGGGGTGCGACCTCCGGGTCGTCATCGCCGGACGCGGAAGCCAGGAGGCCGCCTTGCGCTCGCTCAGCACCGAGTTGGGGATGAGCGCACGCGTCGACTTCCGTGGTCATGTATCGGACGAGGAGCGCCTCGAGCTCTTCCGGCGGAGCTGGGTCCACCTCCTCACGTCTCCCAACGAAGGCTGGGGCATCGCGAACGTGGAAGCGGCGGCGTGCGGGACGCCGACCGTTGCGAGCGACTCGCCCGGGCTCAGGGAGTCCGTGCTCGAAGACGTGAGCGGCTTCCTCGTGCCCCACGGTGACGTGGTGGCCCTTGCGGAGCGCGCCGGCTCCATTCTCCGCGACGAGGCGCTCAGGGAGCGCCTGGCAAAGGGAGCAAGGCGATTCGCTGAAGGGTATTCCTGGGAGTCCTCCGTCCTCGCGATGGAGAGGGCTTTGACCCGCGCGGCGAGGTGGTGACTCGGTGCCGCCGGAGGTAGTTTCAAGATTCACGCACCGTCGACTGGGGAGGTCGAGTTGAGAGTACAGATCGCGGCACGCCACTGCGATATTCCCGATTCCGTGCGGACCCGTGCGGAGGAGCAGGTGCTACGCCTGGCGAAGTACGATCCCAGAGTCTCCACCGCAGACGTCGTGTTCGAGGAGGAGAGGGTGGTGCGAAGGGTCGAGGTGGTTCTCGGGGTCCACGGCGGTGAGCCGATCATCGCGCGCGGCGAGGACGCCGAGTTCCTCACGGCGCTGGACAAGGTGATCCAACGCCTTGCCCGCAGGCTGAAACGGCAGCGCGACCGCAAGACCAACCACAAGGCCCCGCCCCTCTCCGACGGGGTCGTGGGCGACTGATAGGCGCGTGACACCCCCGTTCGACGCGATCACCGAGGCCAAGCCGAGGAGCATCAGCGTCCAGGAGATCGTCGACGCCAAGTCGGAGACGCTGGCCCTCAGGCTTCTCACGCCCGAGGTGGAGCTCGACCGGCAGGCCTCGGATCCGGACGTCTCGAGTCCCGGGCTGGCGCTCGCGGGCTACATGGCCAGGGTACCATCGGGCAGGATGTGGGTCTTCGGCGAGACCGAGATGACCTTCCTGGCCACGCTCTCCGAGGAGACCGCCTCGGAGCGGCTCGCGCGACTCTGCTCCTTCGCGGTCCCGGCGCTCTTCGTGAGCAAGGGACAGACTGTGCCCGCGTGGTTCCTGAAGGTCTGCGCTTCCGCGGGCGTGCCGGTGCTCCTGAGCGGTCGCACCACCAAGGACGTCTATCAGCGCTTGAAGCCGTTCCTCGAGTCGGCGCTGGCGCCCCAGACGAACCTCCACGGCTCGCTGGCCGATGTGTACGGGGTGGGTCTCCTGTTCGTGGGCGAGTCCGGCGTCGGAAAGAGCGAGTGCGTCCTGGACCTGGTCGAGCGCGGGCACCGGCTGGTCGCCGACGACTTGGTCGTGGTGTCACGGCGTGGCAACGACGTGCTCATCGGACGCGGGCACGAGCTGCAGCGGCATCACATGGAGATCCGCGGCATCGGTATCATCGACATCCCGACCCTCTTCGGCGTCCGGGCGTTCCGTCAGCAGAAGCGCGTCGAGGTCGTCGTACACCTCGAGCTCTGGGACCAGGAGCGTTCCTACTCGCGCACGGGCCTCGAGGAGGACCGCGTCGAGATCCTGGGCGTCGAGCTGCCGAGGGTCACCGTGCCGCTGAACCCCGGCAAGAACATCACGGTGATCTCGGAGGTGGTGGCCATGACCCATCTCCTCCGGTACGCGGGTGTCCACTCCGCGGAGGTGTTCAACAACCGCATCCGGGATCGGATGAAGCCCATCCGCGAGTACCTCGAAGAGGACTATGAGTGAGGTGGCCGGTGCCCGGGGTATCGTGGTTGCGCACGGCGTCATGGCGCGCGGCCTGGTGGACGCGGTCCGTCGCATCGCGGGCGAGGCCGCCGACGCACTCGATGCCGTGTCGAACGACGGTCTCGGGCCGCGCGAGCTCGCGGCCGCGGTCGAGGCCGCCGCCGGTGCGGGGCCGGTCATCGTCTTCTCCGACCTCGTCGCCGGGAGCTGCGCGCTGGCCGCGTTCGCTTCGTGCAGGGAGTCCGCCGATCGGGCGGTGGTCTGCGGGGTGAATCTCCCCATCCTGCTCGACTTCGTCTTTCACCGGGACATGCCGCTGGAGGAGCTGGTGGCGCGGCTGGTGGACAAGGGCCGCCAGGCGATCCTCCCCCTCCCGGTGCGTCGCTGACCCCGTGCCACTGGTGCTCCTGCGCGTCGATGAGCGTTTGATCCACGGCCAGGTCGTCCTCGGGTGGGGAAGCGCGCTCCGGCCGGACCGCTACATCGTGGTCGACGACCAACTCGCCGAGAGCGGCTGGGAACAGGACTTGTACCGGCTGGGGGCGGGCGACGGCGACACCTTTTTCGTCGGCGTGGCCGAGGCCAGGGAGCGTTTCCCCGAGTGGCGCGCGGGCGCGGAGCGCTCCATCCTACTCACCCGGGACGTGGGGACGATGCTGGCGCTCGCGCGGGGCGGGCTGCTTGCAGGGGAGTCGGTCAACCTCGGCGGGCTGCACCATCGACCGGATCGGAAGCAGGTCCTGACCTACCTCAACCTCTCCGACGAGGAGATGCACCAGCTCGCGTCATTGGATGCCGAGGGCGTCGCTGTCTCGGCTCGGGATCTACCCGACGCCGCACGAGTGACACTCCGGTCTCTTCTCGGATCGTAAATGGAACTCTTGCTCGTGGCCGCCATCGGGGGCGCGCTTGCGCTGGACGCGACGTCCGCCGGCCAGTTCATGGTATCGCGGCCGTTGGTCGCGGGCGCGCTCACGGGCTGGGTCCTCGGGGACCCCGCGCAGGGGCTCCTGATCGGCGCCGTCCTCGAGCTCTATCTGCTGGTGTCCTTCCCGTCAGGCGGCTCACGCTTTCCCGAGGGGCCCACGGCCACCGTCGTGGCAGTGGCCACGGCGGGCGCGATGGCGGGGCCCGGCTCGGTCCCGACCGGCGTGGCCATGGGGCTCGTCCTGGGGCATGTGGGCGGCATGAGCATCTCGCTGCTCCGCCGACTCAATGGCCGATTCGTCCCGGATGCTCCGGGAGCGTCCCCACGTCGCCTCGTGGCATCGCACCTCCTGGCGCTGGGGCTCGACTTCGCGCGCGGGGCGGCCATCACGCTGGCCGGCGTGCTCGTCGGGCGCCTGGCCGCTCCCCACGCCGTGGCGGCATGGCCGCTCGGGGAGGGTGATTCGGCCGGTCTCCTCCTGGTGGGTGGCGCCGTTTCGGCCGGGATCATGCTGCGCAGCCTTGGCGGGTTCCGCCGTCGACGCCTGTTGTTCACGGCGGGGCTGGCGCTCGGCCTGATCGGTATTCGGCTCCTCTCGTGAGCAGGGTACCCCGCGGTGCGCTCTGGTCCTCGTTCGCCCGGTCCTTCCTGATCCAGGGGTCGTGGAACTACCGGACCATGCAGGGGTCGGGGTTCGCGTTCGCCCTCCTACCGGCGCTGCGAAGCATCTTCCGCGGGCGTCCCGGCGAGCTCGACGCCTCGGTCGCGCGACACGCAGAGCATTTCAACGCGCACCCCTACCTCAGCAACCTCGCGCTCGGAGCCGTGGTCCGTCTCGAAGCGGACGGCGAAGACGGAGACGATGTGCGTCGCTTCAAGACCGCGGTACGTGGGCCGCTGGGAGGGCTGGGTGACTCGCTCGTCTGGGCGTCCTGGCTGCCCGCGGTGTCCCTTGCCGCCCTGGCGCTCTACTGGCTCGGCGCACCAGGCTGGCTGGCGGTGGCCACGTTCGTCGTCGTCTACAACGTGGGGCACGTGGGCCTGCGGGCGTGGGGGTTCCGTACGGGGCTGGCCGAGGGGCGGTGGGTGGGCCGCTCGCTGGGGAGAGCAGCGCTGGGCAAGTGGACCGAGCGGGTCCGTAGCGCCGCCGCGCTCCTGCTCGGCGTGCTGGCGGGCACCGTGCTGGCCGGAACCGGCGGCCTGGCGGACGCGGGGCCCACCTGGGGGGTCCTGGGCGTGGCGGCCTTCGTGGTCGGTGATCTTGCCGGCCACCGACTCTGGCGCCCGACCGCCGTCGTGGTCGTGGTCGTGGTCGCCGTCCTCGCGACCTGGGGGTGGGCGTCATGATGGACGGGCGCATCGAAAGGGTCGTGACGGTCGTGAATCGTGCGGGTATGCACGCCCGCCCAGCCGCCGAATTCGTGAAAACGGCCGGGCGCTATGTGGCCGACATCACGGTGGAGAAAGACGGGCTCGAGGTGAACGGCAAGAGCATCATGGGCGTGCTCATGTTGGCGGCGGAACAGGGCAGCAACCTGCGCCTCGCCGCCCGCGGATCCGACGCTCATGCGGCACTGGAGGCGCTCGCCTCTCTGGTTGACCGGGGCTTCGAGGAGGAGTGATGCCCGTGACGGAGGGGTCGCCGCTGTGTCCATGATTCTCGACGGCTCGCCCGCGTCCGAGGGCATCGCCTCCGGCAAGGTGTTCATCCTCCACTGGGCCGTACCCGTCGTGCCCCACGAAACGGTGCCCGGCGGGCGCGTGGACGACGAGGTGGACCGGTTCCACGCCGCCCGCGCCTGGGCCAAGGAACGACTGCGCGAGGTCCATGCCGCCACCGAGGCGAGGCTGGGCCTCGTGGAAGCGAGGATCTTCGATCCTCAGCTCCTGATGCTCGACGATCCGGCCGTGGTCGACGGTACGGTCAGCTACATCAGGGACAACCACCTCACGGCGCAGCGCGCGTTCGAGTGGCGCATGCTCGAGCTCCAGGCGATGTGGGGGCGCACCTCACATCCCATGGTGCTCGACCGCCTCAACGACCTCGAGGACCTCATGGTCAGGGTCCTCAACCGTCTCTTGGGGCATCACGACCCCACGGCTCTGGCGGAGCAGAGGGAGGGGGTCATCGTCGTGGCGCAGAACCTGACGCCGAGCCTGGCCGTCCACCTGGACCGGGACCACGTCCGCGGGCTCGCGACCGACCATGGGACGCGCACCGCCCACTGGGCGATTCTCGCCCGCTCCATGGAGATTCCGGCCGTCGTCGGTCTGGGCACCGCATCCCAGGTGGCAAGGCACGGCCAGGAAGCGATCCTGGACGGACGCATCGGGCGCCTCGTCCTGGACCCGGACGAGGGCGACCGACGCGCCTTCGAGGCCCGGAAAGAGCGCCTGATAGTCCTGGAGGAAGAGAGCGTCGCGATCGCGGACCTCCCTGCCGTGACCCTGGACGGGCAGCCCATCGCGATCCGGGCGAATCTCGACCTGCCGGTGGAGGCGGCCGCGGCCCGCGCCCACGGTGCCGAGGGCATCGGACTGTTCCGGACGGAGTTCCTGGTTGTCGGGCGCAACGCGCTGCCGGGGGAAGAGGAGCAGGTCGAGGCGTACCGGAAGGTCGCCGAGGCCTTTCCCGACTCCGCGGTCTACATCCGGACCTTCGACGTCGGTGGGGACAAGTTCCCCATGTTCCTGCACATGCCTCAGGAGGAGAACCCGTTCCTGGGATGGCGGGCCATCCGGGTATGCCTGGACGAGCCGGAGCTGTTCCGCACGCAGCTGAGGGCGCTACTTCGCGCGACGGTGTACGGCGACGTGCGCATGATGCTGCCCCTCGTGAACGATGTAGAGGAGGTGCGCCGGGTCCGTGAGCTGCTGGAGGAGGAGGAGGAGGGACTGAGGGGGAAGGGCATCGCATTCAACTCCGGATACAAGCTGGGCGTCATGATCGAGACGCCCGCAGCGGCGCTCGATGCCGCGGAGCTGGCGCGCCATTGCGATTTCTTCTCCATCGGGACGAACGACCTGGTGCAATACACCCTGGCCGTGGACCGGACGAACACACGGCTCGCCAAGCTCTACAACCCCTTCCACCCCGCCGTGGTACGGCTGCTGCATCAGGTGGCGCGGGTGGGACGGGCGGCCGGCATCGAGGTGAGCGTATGCGGTGAGCTCGCGTCGAATCCCCTCGGCGCTTTCCTCCTCCTCGGGCTGGACATCACCGCGCTCTCCATGGCGTGGCCGTCGCTGTCCGAGATCAAGAAGGTCGTGCGCGACGTGCGCATCGAGGACGCGCGGCGAGCGGCTCGTCGTGCCCTGGCGGCGGCCACATCGGCCGACGTCACGCGTTGTCTGGTCGAGGGCATCGGGGACTCGGTGGACCTCGAGGTGTTTTCCGGGCGCTGGAGCTTGTCGCTGTCCGACTGATTCTGTAGCCTTTTGCGCTTGTCGGGTGCCCCGGCTTCCCACCCTCAGCCTGCGCGGAGCGAGCCTTGAGCCGCACGCTGTTCACCTCCGAGTCCGTCACAGAGGGTCATCCCGACAAGATCGCTGATCAGATCTCGGATTCGATCCTCGACCACCTGTTGAACGAGGACCACGGCTCTCGCGTCGCGTGCGAGACCCTGGTGACAACCGGGATGGCGATGGTGGCCGGCGAGGTCACCACGCGAGCGTGCCTCCAGGTCCCCGACGTGGTGCGCGGTACGCTGGCCCGGATCGGGTACACCAACTCGGCGTTCGGCATCGATGCGGCGACGTGTGCCGTGATCACGAGCCTGGACCGGCAGTCTCCCGACATCGCCATGGGTGTGGACCGTGGTGGGGCGGGGGATCAGGGAATGATGTTCGGCTACGCGTCGGACGAGACCGAGGAGCTGATGCCCACGCCGATACTCCTAGCGCACCGGTTGACGCGTCGCCTGGCCGAGATCCGCAAGCGGGGCGAGCTCGCCTGGCTGCGCCCGGACGGAAAGGCGCAGGTGACCGTCGAGTACGAGGGCGACTGCCCGGTGCGCGTGCACACGGTCGTGGTGAGCACCCAGCACGACAAGGACGTCTCGCAGGAGGACCTGGTCGAAGCGGTGAAGGCGCGGGTCATCGATCCCGTGATGCCGGTGGGTCTCTACGACGCGGAGACCTGCATCCGTCACATCAATCCAACGGGTCGCTTCGAGATCGGTGGGCCTCACGGGGACGCGGGGCTCACCGGCCGCAAGATCATCGTGGACACGTACGGCGGTATGGGCCGACACGGCGGTGGGGCGTTCAGCGGCAAGGACGCCACCAAGGTGGATCGGTCCGCCGCCTACGCGGCCCGCTGGGCCGCCAAGAACGTCGTCGCGGCGGGGTTGGCGCGCCGCTGCGAGATCCAGCTCGCCTATGCGATCGGCGTGACGCAGCCCGTGTCCGTGCACGTTGACACCTTCGGGACCGCGACGGAGCTGGACGACGCCGGCATCGCGGCGGTGATCAACGACGTGTGCGATTTCTCCCCGCTCGGCATCATCGATCGACTCGGTCTGCGCAATCCGATCTTCACCCCGAGTGCTGCGTATGGGCACTTCGGGCGCGCGCCGGAGCTGCGCGCTCCGGACCTGGGAGGGACCGGGGCGGAGCCGGTCTGGTTCTTCCCCTGGGAGCGTACCGATCTGGTCGATGACCTTAGGAGCGCGGCGGCACGCCGCTAGTCGGTCGGGAGGCCCAGAGAACCCCGCGCGCCTTTCGGAGTAATGGTGGAGGAAGATGCGGGTCGATGGCCCGTATGCGCTCCTTCCACCTCGGTCATCCTCGGTGCTGGTACAGGTCAAGGTCCAGAGCCTCGGGCTCGAGCGCTCGACCAACCAACCGGTCCTCATTCTCCAGGAGCTGGACGGAGATCGGGTCCTGCCCATCTACATCGGTCCGGCCGAGGCCAGCGCCATCGCCATGCGCCTCGCCTCCATGGAGTTCGCGAGGCCCCTGACCCACGATCTCCTGGTTTCGATCCTCCAGGGCCTCGGGGGGTCCGTGCAGAAGGTCATCATCACGAAGGTGGAGATGATGACCTACTACGCCGAGCTCATCGTGCGCCGCAACGGTCAGGTCTTCTCTGTGGACGCGAGGCCGTCGGACTCGATCGCCGTCGCGCTGCGCGTGGACGCCAGCATCTTTGTGCAGGAGGAGCTCCTCGAGCAGGCCTCGATCGAGATCGCGGACGAGGAATCGGCCAGCGCCGTCGACCCGTCGGACGCGATGCCGCGGGACCTGTCCGAGCCCATGGGTCCGGCGGAGCTCGAGGCATACCTGCGCCGGCTCAATCCCGAGGACTTTGGGCGCTTCAACCCCTAAGAACCGCGGGGCGGTTTCCCTCATCCTGCTCTCGACGCTGGCGACCGTCGGGGGCGGCCAGCCCTGCGGAGGCCAGGAGGTCGCGACACCTGAGCTGAGCGGCCGGGTCCTGCTCGGAGGCTCGCCGCTCGGTTCGGGAATGGTCGTCCTCCACCACGTATCGGCGGACGTCCAGGGCGAGATCGACTCGACCGCCGTGGGACCCGACGGCTCCTTCCGTTTTCGGCTGCCCCAGGTCCCGGACCCAGCTCGCTCCGACGTCTACTTCGCCTCGGTGCGCCACGCCGGTATCGTCTACTTCGGACGCCCGATCACGGTCGCCGTGGAGCTCGATTCGATCTACGAGATCCAGGCGTACGACACCCTCATGGCACCCACGAGAGGGGCGCCGCTCGTGGTCCAGGCGAGAAACCTCTTCCTCGAGCAGGAAGAGTCCGTCTGGCGGGTGACGGACCTGTTCCAGGTGCGCAACGATGAATACCGCACGTTGGTAGCCCGCGACGACGGCGTCGCCTGGCGGTACCCACTCCCGCAGGCCGCCCACGACCCTCAGGTCGCCCAGGCGGACTTCGCCGACGGCGGACCCGAGTTCGCCGAGGGCGACCTCGTGGTTCGTCAAGCGATCCCTCCCGGCGAGCGCATCTTCGTCGTGCGCTACACCACCGAGGACCCGTTCATCGAGGTCCCACTGCCCGGGGTCACCGAGGTCCTGGACATCCTGGTGCGGGAGCCGGCGCCGGCGATCGAGACGCCGGGCCTGACGGCGCTCCAGCCGGTCGAGCTGGAGCCGGGCACGACCTACAGGAGATACAACGCCGCCGACCTACGCGACGCTCAGGTGCGTCTGCTGCCCGGCTCGGCGGCCTCGGTCCCACCGGTCCGTTGGTTCGCAGTGATTCTGGCGCTGACCCTGGCGGTGGCGGGGCTGTGGGCGGTGGGGTCGACCTCGGTCCGGCCCGTGGCGCCCGACACCGGTGCGGACCGGCGCTCGCTCGTCTACGAGATCGCGGGCCTCGACGAGGATTTCGCCTCGTTGGCCGCGCCATCTCCGGAAGAGCGCGGCGCGTACGAAGCGCGACGAGCCGAGCTGTTACGCCGGCTTCGCGCGATGGGCTGACCCGCCATGGCCCCCGTGGGGACCCGTGCGGTCCTCCTCCGCGCCCACGCGTATGGTGAGACCAGCAGGATCCTTCGGTTCTACACGGAGTCGTTCGGGCTCGTCTCGGTCATGGCCCGAGGCGTGCGCGGACGGTCCGGCAAGGGAGGGATGACTCTGGCGACGTTCGCCACCGGCGAGCTCACGGCCTACATCCAGCGCAACCGCGACCTGCAGACGATGAAGGACTTCGCCTGCATCCGCGCGCGCTCGCGACTTGGGTCCGGGGTGACCCGCTTCGCGGGCGCGTCCGCGGTCGCGGAGCTGGTCGTGGCCCATGCTGACCAGGAGCCGAATCTTCAGCTGTTCGGCGCGTTGGAGCGCGCCCTCGACGAGCTCGAGGATCTTCCCGACGACAGGGTCGTGACGGCCTCGTTGGCCGGAGCATGGACCGTCGTGGAGGCCCTGGGGTTCGCGCCCGAGCTGGACGGATGCACCCGGTGTGGACGGCCCCTCGCGGACGACGAGGTCGGCCGCTTCGACCTGGCGGCCGGGGGCATGCTGTGCGCGGCGTGCGGCCGCGACGCGACCGGGCCCCGGGTCGGACCCATCGCCCGAGCGCAGCTGCGCGGTCTCCTCGCGGGCCGAAGCGATCCGCCCGTCACCCACGAGCGGAGGCATCTGGCCCTCCTGTCCGACTTCGTGACCTTCCACGTGGCCCAGAGGCCCTTGAAAAGCTTCCGGTTCCTGGGCGACCTGATGCCCGATGAGGTCGAGGGGTGAACGACTCCGTACGCGTCGTGCTCGGCACGGCCGGTCACATCGATCACGGAAAGACGGCGCTGGTGCGCTCTCTCACCGGCGTGGATACGGACCGACTGCCCGAGGAGCGCGCGCGCGGGATCACAATCGATCTGGGCTTCGCCGAGCTGCCTGCTTCCGACGGCGTGCGCCTGGGCGTGGTCGACGTGCCGGGTCACGAGGACTTCGTGCGGACGATGGTGGCCGGGGCGACCGGGATGGACGTGGTCTTGCTGGTGGTCGCCGCGGACGAGGGCGTGATGCCCCAGACGCGAGAGCACCTCGACATCATTCGAGTCCTCGACGTCCCGGCCATGGTGGTCGCCCTTACCAAGTGTGACCTGGTGGAAGACGATTGGGCGGCCCTCGTCGAGGAGGACGTCCGGGCGCTGCTCCGCGGGTCCCCCTACGCCGACGCGCCGGTCGTGCGCACGTCGACCCGAACGGACCAGGGCCTCGAGTCGCTGCGGACCGTCCTGGAAGAGGCGGCGCGGGGCGCGCGCCGGCGCCGAACCGACGATCTGCTCCGCCTCCCCGTCGACCGTGCGTTCACGGTGCAGGGGACGGGCACCGTCGTGACCGGGACCCTGTGGTCCGGCCTCATCGAGGTCGGAGACCGCGTGGCGATCGCCCCCGGCTCGGACGAAGCCCGCGTCCGGACGCTCCAGGTCCACGGGCGCGGCGTGGAGGTTGCCCGAGCCGGCGAGCGCACGGCCGTAGGATTGGCCGGCCTCGAGCGGGCCGGCGTCGCGAGGGGGGCCACGCTGGTGAGTCCGGGGATGTGGCCTCCGTCGTGGATGCTGACGGTACGCGCGGAGGTCCTCGGGGACGGCGCATGGACCCTCGAGCACGGCCAGCGGGTGCGGGTGCTCATCGGGACCGCCGAAACGTTCGCACGCTGTGCCGTATTGGGCGGATCAAGCGTCGCGCCGGGAGAATCGGGCTGGGTGCAGCTTCGCCTGGAAGAGCCTATGGTGGCGCGCGCAGGGGACCGGGCCGTGCTGCGCAGCTACTCGCCGGTCACGACCATGGGTGGGGCGCTGGTGGTCGAGGCGGCCGCGCCAAAGCGCCGCCGCCTGGAGCCGGTGGATGTCCGGACGCTGACGGGTGCCGCGGCCCCCGGAACGGGAGAACGCCTGGTCGCGATCCTCGAGGTCGGCGGTTGGGCTGGGACCCCCTCCGAGGAGCTCGCGGTCCGCGTGGGCAGGCCACCGGCGGAGATCGAAGCTGAGCTGAGCGCCGGGGCGCACGGGGCGCTCGCCGTCCGCGACCGGCTCTATCCGGAAGCGGTCGTTCGCGAGGCCGCCGACCTCGTTCTGCGCACCCTCGACGACGGTCATCGCAGTGAGGGCCTGATCCCGGCGGTTCCCCTCGAGCGCCTCCGCGGCGCGCTTCCCCCTTGGGCTGGCTCCGGGCTCGCCGATGCGGTCGTTCGCCGCTTGGCGGGGGAGGGCCGGTTGGAGCTCGCGGAGGGTGGAGCGAGACGCCCGGGCTTCGTTCCGATGCCTACGCCGGAGCAGGCCGAGAAGCTCGAGCGCCTGCTCGCCCTGTACCGGGACGCCGGGCTGTCAGCGCCGTTCACGGAGGACCTTCCACCCGACCTGGGCCCCGCGGAAGAGCTGGGGAGGTTACTGGGATTTCTGGAACGGAACGGCCGTTTGCGGACGGTGGACCAGGGGCTCCTGATCCATGTCGAGGCTCTCGATCGTGCCGAGAGGGACGTGATCGAGGTGCTGGGAGGTCGGCAGGGGCTCGGGCCCGCCGACTTTCGGGAGGTCCTTCCCGTCTCGAGGCGGCATCTGATGCCGCTTCTCGCCTACCTCGACGGCATCGGTGCCACTACGCGCTCCGGAGGACTTCGGGAGGTCAGGAGGTGAGGCGGGGCCCGGAAGGCGCGGGGCGGGCAACCCTGGCGACGCGCGGGGCGTCCCATTCGAGGACGACGCGGACCCGGTACCGGCGCGGTTTTCTTGACCTCGACTCGGGCTTCTGGGTAGTATGTGGGCGAGCGCGTGTCGCTGAACCGTCATTCTTTCCACCTGGAGTGCGATCGATCCTCGGATACGACGCAGTTTGGACTATGTGGAGGCCCCGATGAGGCGCTGGGTTGGCGTCTTGTCCGCCTTCCTTCTCTCGATCGGTGCAGTGTCCCCTGTTTCGGCCCAGGATCCCGGCCGACCTGTACCGACTGGACAGGGTAGCGGATTTCAACTCGAGCAGAATTATCCGAATCCGTTCAACCCTGAGACGAAGATCCCCTTCGTGCTTTCGGAGGAGCTCTTCGTCGACGGGCGCCCGGCCGTCGTGTCCCTCCGCATCTTCAACCTG
Organism: Gemmatimonadota bacterium; assembly: GCA_003248075.1. Lineage (GTDB taxonomy): Bacteria > Gemmatimonadota > Gemmatimonadetes > Longimicrobiales > Gaopeijiaceae > SZUA-318. Next base: position 42,732 of record QJYK01000267.1, read on the forward strand.
CTTCAGCAGGTCGTGGCGGTTCCCGTCGCTCTCGGCCACATCTCCGGGGAGGGTGTGCAGCTCCAACAGCTCGAGTACTTCCAGCCCGGTCGATTCGAGGCGTTCTGGGACGGCACGGACGCGTCGGGACGGCAGGTCGCCTCGGGCATCTACTTCATGCAGCTCACCGTCAACGGCGTCAGCAAGACGCGGAAGATGTACGTCCTGAAGTGACGGTGACCCTCCGCCGTCGCTCAGCTGGATTTCCGGTCCAGTAGCTCCAGGAACTCATCGGCGGAATCAAGGTCCAGAAGCCGCTCCGGCACCTCGGGGTCCTTGGCGAACTGAGCGATCTTGCCGAGCACGGGGAGGTACTGGTTGGACACCTCCAGCGGGGGCGCGACGATGAGGAAGAAGTTCTGGACCGACGCCCCGTCGATCGCGTTGAAGTCCATTCCGGAGCTCTTGCGCCCGTAGGCGAGGCGGAGCCGGCTGACGACCAGCGAGCGGCAGTGGGGAATGGCGATGCCCTTCCCGATGCCCGTGGACCCGAGGTTCTCGCGTCGCTTCAGCGTCTTGAACAGGATGGCCTCGGATTTCTCGTCGAGCCCCAGGAGCGAAACGAGCTCCTTGAGAAGGTCGTCCTTGGTCTCCGACTCCAGATCCAGCTTCACGACCTCGGCCGTGAAGAGATCCCGTAGCCGCATGTATGCCTCCGATCACCGTACCGTGACGCGCAGTTGGGAGTGGAGCCCCAATGTTAACACGGGCGCACCGCGCGCCCCAAGCCGCGTCGCTTCTCGCCGGCGGAGGCGTCAGGTAGCTTCAAAGGAGCCATGATCGACGTCATGAAGTCGCTGCGAGGGCCCACCACGCCCCTCTACCTCGCGCCCCAGGCGGGCGTGAGCGAATCCCCGTTCCGCCGCCTCTGCCGACGGTTCGGGGCCGACGTCGTGGTGAGCGAGTTCGTCAGCGCCGCGGGCATCGTGATGGGCACCCCACGCTCTCGCGAGTACCTCCGCTTCGAGCAGGAGGAGCGGCCGATCGGTGTCCAGATCTTCGGAGCCGACCCGAACCAGATGGCCGACGCGGCAGCGTTCGTCGCCGAGGTGTACGAGCCTGACTTCATCGACATCAACTTCGGATGTCCGGTGAAGAAGGTCGTAAAGCGCAATGGTGGCTCCGGGTGCCTTCGCGACCTCGAGTTGGTCGGCGCCATCGTTCGGGCCGTGGATGACGCCACGCCTCTGCCCACCACCGTCAAGATCCGGTCGGGGTTCGACGAGGCCGGTCGCGACCCGGTGGGGATCGGGCTGCGCTGCCAGGAGGCCGGGGCCCGAGCCTTGTGCCTGCATCCCCGCACACGCGCCGATATGTATGGCGGCCGAGCCCGCTGGTCCGAGATCCGTGACGTCGTCGCGGCGCTTGAGATTCCCGTGATCGGGAATGGCGACATCGTGCGCGGCGAGGACGCGCGGCGTATGCGTGACGAGACCGGGTGTGCCGGCGTGATGATCGCTCGGGGGTCGCACGGGGATCCGTGGATCTTCGCGCAGGCGCGAGCGGCCCTCGACGGCAGGCCGATTCCGCCGGATCCGGATGTGGAGGAGCGCTTCCGGATCTGTCTGGAGCACGCGCGGAACGCGATCGCCTTCGAGCGCGACCCCGAGCGTGCGATCATCGACTTCCGCAAGCACCTGGGCTGGTACACGAAGGGACTTCCAGACGGCCGAAGGCTCCGGACGGAGCTGTTCCAAACGAACACGCTTCAGGACGTGGAGCGTCTTCTGGAGGGTTACCTCGAGGCCCAGGGCGTCATCGCCGGAGCCTGAAGCTCTCCGGGGGATTCGCGATCCAGCGTGGACCGGCGGAAGCCATCCAGGGTATCTTTGCCAGGATGTGCTGATTTGACAGACCCACACACCGGGGGCGTCACGGTTTCGACGTGTTTGGTGAACGTGGAGGAGCGTGCCGAGGCCCCGAGCCTCGTTAACAATCGGGAAACTTCATAGCTGCCAACACTGAACTGGCGCTGGCCGCGTAAGCTTCTTACCGGCCCGTCTCGCGGGTTGCCCGCCCAGGGCGTCCCGCAGAGACGTCGATAAACTGGGCTGGCCCCCCGGCAGTGCCGCCGGGTCGGGGGGCGAGATGCAAGGCGGCTGGCCGAGGAACCGGTTGATCGCTGGCCACCCTCGGTGAGACCTCACAGCGATCTACGCACGTAGTGCCTCTGCCGGACCCATTCGCGGACGCGGGTTCGACTCCCGCCGCCTCCATGCCCTCACGACCACAAGGTCGTGGGGGCTTTGTGTTGTCGGGCATCGAGACGGCGGGAGGCGAACCCGCCGGGATTCGCGAACAGCGAAGACCGAAAGCGGGGACGAGCCGATGGAGCACAGTGCCTTTCGTCAGCCCTCGCGCCGACCGACGAGGCAACGCGACGGCGGCGGAGCCGCCAGAGCGGTACTCCCGCCGCCTCCCGAGCCGATGGAGCACAGTGCCTTTCGTCAGCCCTTGCGCCGACCGACGAGGCAACGCGACGGCGGCGGAGCCGCCAGAGCGGTACTCCCGCCGCCTCCACTCGGCCCTACCTGATGCCCCGGTAGGGCCTTGTTCGTTCTCCGAGTGGGGCGGGCGGGAGGCGAACTCGCACGGACTCGGCGAAGCCGAGGACGTACAGGTGGGTTTGGACGGAGCGGCCACGATGGGATCGAAGACCCTCGCGGTCTTCCGCGACAGAGCGAGGTTCGGGCGAAGCCCGACCGAGGCTCACGGCGCCGCACGCCCCCTCCCATCCGCAGGATCCGAAGGACGGGGGCTCAGTCGTCCGCTTCCTCTCAGAAGCAGGACACGCTGGCGTCCATGGCGCCGGACGCCGGGGAGGTGATCTGCGTGGCAGTCCCTCCGGAGGCCGGCATCGCGAATACCGCGTAGCTGAGATTGGCGCCAGGACCGGTGAAGACGATGGTCGACCCGTCGGGAGTCCAGCAGGCGGAGTGTGCCTTGTCGTGGATGATAAGCCCGATGTCGGCCGGCCCGCTCACGTCACCGAGCAGCGCAACGGTGTCGGTCGCGAGGTCCAGGCGCCACACGCGGGTCGCGTTGTGGCCGGAGCTGCCAGGCGTCGTCGTCACCACTTCGAGGAAGGCCAAGCTCTCCTCGTCCGGAGACCACATGGGCGCCTTGAGGTGTACGTAGAGATCCGGATTCTCGGACTCGATCTCATGGAGCGTCGAGCGAAGGCCATCGGCATGCACCATCTCCAGCGCGTGGTCCAGCGCGTTCGGGGAGGTGAACGCGATTCTTCCGTCGGAGGCCACCGCCAGTTGGGTCGCGAAGGAAGCAATATGACGCCCAACCGTCCCCTCCGACTGGATCGTGTGCAGCGCCGGCGCCAGTCCGTCGGACGGCCGACCCCTGCGAAAGACCACGTCGCAGCACCAGCCGTCGGGGCTGTCGGTGAAGAGCACCCACTGGCAATCGGGTGTCCAACTGGCGGGACCCTCGGTGTTGCCCGGGGTCGCCGAAATCCGTTGCGGATCAGTGCCGTCGAGGGCGATCACCCAGTTGTCCCAGGCCGTCTCGAAACTCGTGTAGGTCTTGATCACGAGCCGGTCGCCCGCCGGGGACACCCTGGGGTCGACGAACATGCTGCCCCCGAGGTGGGAAGCCACCGTCTCCGATCCGCCGTCGATCACGTAGATGCCGCCCGAGAGGCTC
>QJYK01000192.1 GCA_003248075.1 Gemmatimonadota bacterium
ATGGACTACCTGGCGCCGCTGATCTACAACTGCGCCTACGTGATGTCGGTCGAGAAGCTGATGGGGATCGAGGTGACCGAGCGGTGCAAGGTCGTGCGGGTGATCCTCATGGAGCTGGATCGGATCTTCGGCCACCTCCTCTGGCTGGGGACGACCGCGATCGACGTCGGGGCATTCACACCGTTTCTGTACACCTTCCAGGAGCGGGAGCGCATCTACGCGCTGCACGAAGCGTATACGGGCGCTCGTATCACGACCTCGGCGACGCGGGTCGGGGGGATGATGGCCGACCTCCCCGACGGATGGATCGAAGGGCTCGGCGCGTTTCTGGACACGTTCCCGAACACGCTCGCCGAGGTGCACCGGCTGTTGACGAACAACGGGATCCACATAGGTCGCACGCAGGGGGTCGGCGCGATCTCCGCCGAGGAAGCCGTGAACTGGGGCTTCACGGGTCCGAACCTCCGCGCCACCGGCGTTGCCTACGATGTCCGCAAGGACCAGCCCTACTACGACTACGAAACGTACGACTTCGAGGTGCCGATCGGACGTTGGGGTGACTGCTACGATCGCTACCTGTGCAGGATGGAGGAGATGGCCCAGAGCGTCGCCATTCTTCGCCAGGCCATCGAGCGGCTCCCGGGGGGACCGATCGACGTGCAGGACCCGAACATCTCGCTTCCGTCGAAGACGGACGCGATGAACGACATGGAGTCCATGATCCACCATTTCAAGCTCATTACCGAGGGCATCAAGGCTCCACCCGGCGATTGCTACTTCCCGGTCGAGGCCTCCAAGGGCGAGCTGGGCATGTATCTGGTGAGCGATGGCGGCAACAAGCCCGTCCGCTGGCGTATCCGCCCCCCGTCCTTCGTGAACATCGCCGTGCTCCCCAAGTTGGCCCAGGGACACCTGGTGTCCGACCTGATCATGATCAACGCCAGCCTCGACATCGTGCTTGGGGAGATCGACCGATGAGCGACGCGCCGTTCCGGAATCCGGGATGGGCAGGAAACACGGGCGGGTTCGAGCTCTCGGAGGACCAGGTGCGCGGCGACGACTTCGTGGGTGCCCGCTCGGTCGAGGGCGACCATCCATCCACGGCAGCCACCTATCCGTACATGCTGGCCGACAAACACCCCGAGGCTCCGCTCTTCGAAGGCGACTTCCAGGCCCGATTCGAGAAGATCCTCACCCGCTACCCGACGAAACAGGCGGCGCTGCTTCCGACCCTGGGTCTGGCGCAGGAGGTCCGTGGTCACGTCGGCCCGGAGTCCATGGATCGGGTGGCGGAGCTGTTGGGACTGTCGTCCGCCTACGTGCGCGGTGTGGCGACGTTCTACACGATGTACAACAAGGCGCCGGTGGGCCGGTACCTGGTTCAGGTGTGCACCAACATCTCCTGTAACCTCTGCGGCGCCGATGACGTCCTCGAGGCCTTTCTGCGTTACACGGACTCGGAGATGGGTGAGCTTTCGGAGGACGGGAACTTCACGGTGATCGAGGCGGAGTGCCTCGCGGCGTGCGGCTTTCCCACCTGTGTCCAGATCAACTCCCGCTATTACGAGAACGTGACTCCTGCCGACGTGCCGAAGATCATAGAGCGGCTCGCGGCAGCCGGCCCCGGCGAAGGATAGCTCGATCATGGCTTATCCATACGTCTCGGACCGTGAGGTCCGGGTGATCAGCCGGCACTTCGGCGACCCCGCGGCGCGCCGCCTCGACACGTACGTCGAGCGGGGCGGATATCAGGCGCTCAGAAAGGCGTTCGAACTGGGGCCGGACGCGGTCATCGACGAGGTGAAGGCGTCCGGCCTGCGCGGTCGGGGTGGAGCGGGCTTCCCTACAGGCGTGAAGTGGTCGTTCATGCCGAAGCAGCCCACACGCCCACATTACCTGCTGTGCAACGCCGACGAATCGGAGCCCGGCACCTTCAAGGACCGCGAGTTGATCCGCTGGGATCCGCACCAGCTCCTCGAGGGAGTGCTGATATCGGCCTTCGCGATCCGCGCCGGGCACGCCTACATCTACTGTCGGGGAGAGTTCTTCGAGACGACGCAGGTCCTCGCCAGGGCGCTCGAAGACGCCTACGCGGGGGGCTACGCAGGTCGGGACATCCTCGGATCCGGGTTCGACATCGACGTGACGATCCACGTGGGAGCCGGTGCCTACATCTGCGGCGAGGAGACCGGCCTCATGAATTCCCTGGAGGGGCAACGCGGGCAGCCGCGGGTCAAGCCGCCCTTCCCGGCAGCGGTCGGTGCCTTCGGTATGCCGTCCACGGTGAACAACGTCGAGACCCTGGCAACGGTTCCCCACATCGTGACCCATGGCGGCGCCTGGTACCGGGGATACGGCACGGAAAAAAGCCCCGGCACCAAGCTCTTCTGTGTCAGTGGGCACGTGAACCGACCCGGCAACTACGAGCTGCCCCTCGGCTTCCCCATGATGGACCTGATCGAGGACGTGTGCGGTGGCATCCGGGACGGGCACGCCCTCAAGGCGGTGATTCCCGGCGGCTCTTCCGTACCGCTCCTCAACGCCGAGGAGTGCTCGCGGTGCACGCTCGACTATGAGGGGGTCGTCGCCGCCGGTTCCATGCTGGGGTGCGCTTCCGTGATCGTGATGGACGAAACCACGGACATCGTGAAGCAGGTTCGGCGCATGGTGCAGTTCTACGCGCACGAGTCGTGCGGGCAGTGCACACCCTGCCGAGAAGGCACGGCGTGGATGACCAAAGTCTTGCGTCGCATCGAGGATGGGCGTGGGACGGAGGAGGACTTGGACACGTTGCTCGACATGAGTCATCAGATGACGGGGACGACGATCTGCGTCCTTTCAGACTCGGCCGCCGCGCCCGTCGTATCCTCCATTCACAAGTTCAAGGACGAATACCTGGCCCTCATCCGCCGCGGCGAGCGCGTCGGGGTGGCATAGACCATGGCTGACAACCCCACGACGATCACTCTGACCATCGACGGGCAGGAAGTCACCGTCGCCAAGGGGACGACGATCCTCCGCGCCGCCAAGCAGGCCGGGAAGGACGTCCCGCACTATTGCTACCACGACGGACTCTCGTCACCGGCGATGTGTCGGCTCTGCCTGGTCGAGGTGGAGGGCGCTCCCAAGCCCATGCCCGCATGCGTCACGCAGGCGACGGACGGACAGGTGGTGCACACGGAGTCCGAGCAGGCGCTGGATTTTCGTCGGGGAGTCCTCGAGTTCTACCTGGTCAACCACCCACTGGACTGTCCGATCTGCGATCAGTCCGGAGAATGCAAGCTCCAGGACTACGTTCACGAGGAAGGGCGGAAGCACGGTCGGTCCCGGGAGCCGAAGCGGATCTTCGGCAGGGACGACTTCGGGGGTGACGTCCTCTTCTATGGCGACCGGTGCGTGATGTGCACCCGCTGCGTCCGGTTCATGACCGAGGTGGAGCGGGATGCGCGGCTCACGGTCGTCGAGCGTGGTAACCGGTCCGTGATCGACACGTTCTTCGAGGAAGGCCTCGAAGGAACCCACTGGCACGGGAACATCGTGGACATCTGTCCCGTGGGAGCTCTCGTGTCCAAGGACTTCCTGTACAAGGCGCGTGCCTGGGATCTGGAGCATACCGACTCGATCTGCCCCAGCTGCTCCCAGGGCTGCAACATCAGCCTGCATGTTCGCGACAACCTGGTCCAGCGCTTGAAGCCCCGTGACAACCTGGAAGTCAACGGCTTCTGGATGTGCGACCACGGGCGCCTGAACTACGAGTGGCTGAACCGCGGTGATCGGTTGGAGGCGCCCCTCGTCCGCTCCGAATCCGGGGTGCGTGCGATGGGCTGGAGGGAGGCCCTCGCAGCCTTCCTGGAGGCCGCCGCCGGCGCCGCGGGCAATGCAGTAAGGGCGGTGGCTTCCCCGAGAGCGTCGAACGAGGACCTGGGCGCCTTCCGCGCTCTCGTGGAGAGTCTCGGCGGCGGCGACATCGTCTACCGGATGAGCCGCGCCGCCGACGAGGTCGTGCTGAAGGGGTTCCCGTCGCTGGCCCGGCGCCGCGATCTGGCACCCAACGGACGAGGGGCAGAGCTCCTGGGCATGCTACGCGTCGGGTCCGACGAAGGGACGGGCGGTCTCGAGGACGTGGCCGATCACGACGGCATCGTGCTCGTGTTGGGGGACGCGCTGGACGACCAGGCGCCGGACTTCGGGTCCTCGGCCGCCCTTTTCGTGCACCTGGCCACCCACGCCAGCGCCGCCTCCGCCAACGCCCACTTCGTGCTGCCCATCACGAGCTTCGCCGAGCAGGAGGGCTCGTTCACGAACCTGAACGGACGGGTCCAGCGGTTCTGGCCAGGCATCCGGGCCCCGGGAGCCGCACGGCCCGCGTGGTTCGTGATCGGGGTGACCCTGGCCGAACGAACGGGCTCGACGGCACCGAGGAGCGCCGCGGAGTCGTTCGCGTCCCTGGGCTCGTCCTTCCCGCCTTTCGCCGGAATGTCCTACGACGACCTCGGCACTGGTGGAGCCCTGGTCAACCAACCCGTGTCCCTCTCGGGAGACTGATCGCGTGGGCACGCTACACCCGATCTCCGGAATCGCAGGCCTGATCGCGATGTCGCTCAAGACCACCGCGATCTTCACGGTGGTGATGCTCGTCGTAGCCTACACGACCCTCGCCGAGCGCCGCGTGTCGGCCTGGATCCAGGACCGGAGCGGGCCGAATCGGGTGGGCCCGTTCGGGCTGCTTCAGCCCATCGCCGACGGCATCAAGAACTTCCTCAAGGAGGAGACTCTCCCGGCCACCGCGAACCGGGTCTTCTTCGTGCTGGCACCGATCATCACCATCGCCCCGGCGCTCGTGACCTTCGCCGTCATCCCGGTCGCCGCGCCGCTCCCCACGCCGTGGGGCGTGGTGGATATGGTCATCGCCGACGTGCCCATCGGGATCCTCTACGTCCTGGCCGTGAGCTCGCTCGGCGTCTACGGGCTGGTGCTCGGAGGCTGGTCGTCGAACAACAAGTACGCCTTCCTGGGGGGGCTGCGCGCGTCGGCGCAGATGGTCAGCTACGAGGTGGCCCTCGGGCTCTCGATCGTCGGCGTCCTGATGCTGGCCGGGAACGTCACCCTGACCGAGATGGTCTGGCGTCAACAACAGCTGGACATGTGGTTCGCGTTGCCGTTGTCGCTGGCGTTCATCTTCTTCCTGGTGTCCGCGTTCGCCGAGACCAACAGGCTCCCGTTCGACATGCCGGAGTCCGAGTCCGAGCTGGTCACCGGGTACCATACCGAGTACTCGGCGATGAAGTTCAGCATGTACATGATCGCCGAGTTCGGGCACATGGTTACGGCATCGGCTCTCATGGCCACGCTCTTCTTCGGCGGCTGGGATCTGCCCGGTAGCTGGGATGACGCGTTCTGGTACGGGGGACAGCTCATCAGCGGATTCGCCGCGGACGGGTCGGTGATCCTGGCGACGCCGGCCTGGTGGAAGACGCTCCTGACCTTCGCGGGGTTCGGCCTCAAGACCGGCTTCTTCCTGCTGGTCTACATCTGGGTTCGATGGACGCTGCCCCGCTTCCGATATGATCAGGTCATGGCGTTGGGGTGGAAGGTCATGCTCCCGACGGCGCTCGCTTACGTGATGTTGGTGGCCGCGACGATCCTCGTTCTCGACGAGATCGGCATGCCGTGGGGCTTCGGCTACGGGCTGGCGCTCACCGGGGTGAGCACGCTCGCCACCGCCGGTTTCCTGCTCTTCCTCGATCGAGGCCACACGATCGTCGGTGCCGCGGCCCTCGACCGTCAGAGAACCGCCGCCCAACACGGACATACCCGGCGTCCCGTAGCGGCGCCGGCCGCAGACTGAGGCGCCGCGCCGCGCGAAAGGCAGACTATGGCAATCACCGTCAAGCGCATGGAGAGACCCGAGCCGGAGAGGACGTCCTATCTCCGGGCGGCGCTGAGCGGGATGGCGCTCACCTTCAAGCACATGGTCAATCCGGTGAAGGTGACCCAGCAGTATCCGGAGGAGCAGACGGACCTTCATCCGCGCTGGAGAGGCACCCACCGGATGGAGGTTCATGCGGACGGACGCCCCAAGTGTGTCGCGTGTGGCCTGTGCCCGACCGTCTGCCCCGCCAACTGCATCCGTCTGGTCGGGGGCGAGGACGACCAGGGGAACCGGTACCCGATCGTGTACGAGATCGACGAGTTCCGCTGCATCTTCTGTGGCATGTGCCAGGAGGTATGTCCCGTGGAGGCCATCCACGTAGGCCGGCACTTCGAGAACGCGGAGTACACGAGGGACCGCTTCGTCTACGACCTCGAGCGCCTGATGGAGCAGGACCACCCGACGGCGCTCCTCTGGGATCCTTCCGATCCCCGCTCGGAGTAGCCCGTGAGCCACCCCTCAACCACCGCATGTGCCGCCGGGCCGACAGCGGCCCGCGCCGCCCGTCCCATCCGATGATCGACATCCTCTTTTATGTCTTCGCGGCGGTGGCCATCGGTGGATCGGTCGGAGTGGTGGCCTCGAAGAGCCCGGTGGCCAGCCTACTGTTCATGGTCGTCACGCTCGCGAGTCTGGCGGGCGTGTTCGTCTTGCTCGAGGCCCATTTCCTCGCCGCCGTACAGGTGATCGTCTACGCCGGCGCCATCATGGTGCTGTTCCTGTTCGTGATCATGCTGCTCAATCTGGGGCACGACTACCAGAAGGATCTGCGGTGGGGGCTCGCCTCGTTGTTGTCCTTCGCCGTGGTCGGCCTGCTCGCCGGGCTGTTGAGCACCCGCCTGGGCGGCTCGGCCCTGGGCGGCGGCGCCGGCGCCGAGGTCATCGACGCAGCGATCCGGGAGCAGGGGGCAGTGGGAGCCATCGCGCAGCCGTTGTTCACGACCTATGTCGTCCCCTTCGAGATCACGGGCATCCTCTTGCTCGTGGCCATCGTGGGAGCGCTGGTCCTGGCCAAGAGGCACGTCGAATGATCACCGAGTCGTTGGTCCTCAGCGCGCTGCTCTTCGTGCTTGGGACGTTCGGCGTCCTGATCCGACGCAACGCCATCATCATGTTCCTCTGCATCGAGCTTCAGCTCAATGCGGTCAATCTGTCCTTCGTCGCCCTGTCACGCCTCTGGGGAATCGATGGCCAGGTGTTCGTCTTCTTCGTGATGACCGTCGCGGCGGCGGAGGCCGCCGTGGGCCTGGCGATCATCATCTCGATCTTCCGTCACTACGAGACGGTGAATGTGAACAATTTCAACCTCCTGAAGTGGTAGGGGCATGCACGTGACGCTCTGGATGATGCCGCTCGTGGGGGCACAGGAGACCCATGCGGCGGAAAGCGCCGCCTTCGAGCCGTTCTTTCCCGGCCTCGTCATTCTGCTTCCTCTGATCGGGTTCGCGATCAACGGCCTTCTCGCGCTTCGGCACGCGACGGCCTCCGCCGCCGCGGTTCGCGCCGGCGGCGAGCTCGTGCTGGACGGGCCGACCGGGAGGCCACCGACGCACACGCTCCCGTCCTGGGTGGGCCCCGGGGTCCTGCTGGCGGCATTCGTCGTCACCCTCGTGAACTTCGTCCGCATGCTCGGCGTGGAGCTTCACGAGCCGGTGGTGGTCGAGTACTGGACCTGGATGGCCACGGGCACATTCCACGTGGCGGCTGCGCTCCAGCTCGACCAGCTCTCGATGGTCATGATGCTGGTGGTGACGGGCGTCGGGTTCCTGATCCACGTGTTCAGCGTGGGCTACATGAGGGACGACCCGGGCTACCCTCGGTACTTCGCGTACCTGAACCTGTTCGTCTTCTTCATGCTCGTGCTCGTCATGGGCTCGAGCTACCCGTTGATGTTCGTGGGCTGGGAAGGCGTCGGGCTCTGCTCGTACCTGCTCATCGGCTTCTGGTTCAGCGATCGCGAGAAATCCGACGCCGGCAAGAAGGCGTTCATCGTCAACCGCATCGGGGACTTCGGCTTCCTGGTGGCGATGTTCCTGCTTTTCGTCACGTTCGGAACCCTCGACTTCGTGCCCGTGTTCGGAGACTCCCCGCAGGCGCTCGCCTACGGAGGCGGTCTGGTCACAGCCATCACGCTCTTCCTCTTCCTGGGCGCGGCGGGTAAGAGCGCGCAGATCCCGTTGTACGTCTGGCTCCCTGACGCCATGGCCGGTCCCACGCCTGTATCGGCGTTGATCCATGCGGCGACCATGGTCACGGCGGGCGTCTACATGGTCGCCCGGTCGTCCGTGCTCTTCGCGCTGTCGCCCGCCGGGAGCGCCACGGTCGCGGGAATCGGCGTGCTCACCGCGCTGTTCGCTGCCACCATCGCGCTCAAACAGAACGATATCAAAAAGGTGCTCGCGTACTCCACGGTGTCCCAGCTCGGATACATGTTCGTGGGCGTGGGCGTCGGGGCGTACGCGGCGGGCATCTTCCATCTCATGACGCACGCCTTCTTCAAGGCGCTTCTCTTCCTCGGGTCGGGCGCGGTGATCCACGCGATGCACCACGCCCTGCATCACACGCATAGCCACGAGGACCCGCAGGACATGCGCAACATGGGCGGCCTGCGGAGGCACATGCCGATCACGGCCGCCGTCATGTGGATCGCCACCCTCGCCATCGCGGGCATCTGGCCTTTCGCCGGCTTCTTCTCGAAGGACGAGATCATCTGGCAGGCGGCGGCGTTCGGGGGCGCGGAGCACGCCCCGTACCCGGGCCTGTACACGGCCTACTGGGTGATCGCGCTCGCCGCCGCGATGCTGACCGCCTTCTACATGACGCGGCTCATGGTCATGACGTTCCACGGTTCCAACAGGACCGGCTCCGAAGAGGAGCGGCACCTGCACGAGGCCCCTGCGGTCATGTGGGTACCGCTCGCCGTGCTCGCCGCCCTATCGCTGTTCGGCGGCTGGATCAACGTTCCGGAGGCGATCTCCAGCTCGATCCTCGGACTGGGCGGGGGCCTTCCCATGGGTGAGTGGCTCCACCACTGGCTCGAGCCGGTGACGGCGTCGGCCCACCAGATCCAGGAAGCCAACCTCGGGGAGCTGGGGCACACCGCACCGGTCGGCGGCGGGGAGGTTCTGTGGGCCTTGCTCTCGACGGCTGCGGCCGGGCTGGTGGTCCTGGTCTCCGTACGCGTGGTCGGCGGCTGGAAGGTGACACCGGCGGCGCGCGACGTCGCACCCACGGGCTTCGGGAAGATCCTCTACAACAAGTGGTACGTGGACGAGCTCTACGACGCCGTGATCGTCCGGCCCGTGGTTCGAGTGTCCCGGTTCTGCTGGAAGGTCGTCGACGCGGGCATCATCGACGGGCTGGTGAACGCGGTGGGGTACCTCGCGCGGGCGTTCGGCTTCGTGGGGAGCCTGTTCCAGACCGGGACCGTCAACACCTACGCGTTCATCCTCTCGCTCGGCGTCCTCTTCATCCTCGGCGCGGTGATTTTCTGATGCACGGTACAGTGGGCGGTCCGGCGCGCCTGGGCGTGATGTCCCGTTGGAGCGGACGGCCATGACAGGGCTTCTCGAGTCGATCGGATATTCGGACTGGGCGCTGCACGCGCTGATCTGGTTACCCATCCTCGGGATGGGGCTCGTGCTCTGGGCGGAGGAGAGACGCGCAAAGCACGTGGCGCTTTGGTGTTCCCTGGCCGTTTTCGGCCTCAGCCTGGGCCTCTGGTGGGCCTTCGACGGAACGAGCGGAGAGATCCAGCTGGGTAGCTCGGTTCCCTGGATCGACGCCTGGGGCGTCAGTTACTCCCTGGGAGTCGACGGGATCAGCCTGTTCATGGTGTTGCTGACCACGTTCACGACGCCGCTCGCGGTGCTCGGCTCCTTCAACTACATCAAGAAGAGGGAGCGCGCGTTCTACGCGCTCATGCTCCTGCTGGAGGCGGGTGTCGTCGGTGTGTTCGTGGCCACTGACCTCTTCCTCTTCTACATCTTCTTCGAGCTCACCCTGGTTCCCATGTACTTCATCGTGGGCATCTGGGGTGGCGAGCGTCGCATCTATGCCGCGATCAAGTTCTTCCTGTACACGGCGTTCGGGTCGCTGCTCATGCTGGTGGGCATCCTCTACCTGTTCTACAAGGCCAAGCTGCTCCTCGGCTTCCCGACGTTCGCGTTCGCCGACCTGTTGCGGGTGCCACTGACCACGAGTGAGCAGCTGTGGCTTTTCTCGGCGTTCGCGCTCGCGTTCTCCGTGAAAGTCCCCGTCTTTCCCTTCCACACCTGGCTTCCGGATGCCCACGTGGAGGCCCCCACGCCGGGCTCGGTGATCCTGGCCGCCGTGCTCCTGAAGATGGGAACCTACGGGTTCTTGCGGTTCCTGCTTCCCTTCTTCCCGGCGGCGGCGCAACATCCGACGGTGATCACGACCATGCTGGTCCTCGGCGTGATCGGGATCCTCTATACCGCCTGGGTGGCGGCGGTCCAGCCGGACGCCAAGAAGCTCGTCGCCTATACGTCCGTGGCCCACATGGGCTTCGTCGTGCTCGGTATCTTCGCCCTGACGGTGAATGGGCTCCAGGGCGGGCTTGTGGTGATGATCTCCCACGGTGTCAGCACGGGCGCCCTCTTCCTCCTGCTCGGGATGCTCTACGAGCGACGGCACACCCGGGAGATCGAGTCGTTCGGTGGACTGGCACGGGTCGCACCCTGGTTCGCGACCGCGTTCGTCATCACCGCGCTGGCCTCCATCGGCCTTCCTGGAACCAGTGGCTTCGTCGGTGAGTTTCTCGCGCTTCTGGGCACGTTCGAGACCCACCGCACCCTGGCCGTGATCGCCACGCTCGGGGTGATCTTCGCGGCCTACTACATGTTGCCGATGGTCCAGAAGGTCTTCTTCAACGAGCTGGACAAGCCCTCCAACCGGGAGATCCCGGACCTCACCGGCCGGGAGAAGCTGATCCTGGCACCGATGGTGGCGGCCATGATCGTCATCGGCTGGTATCCGACGCCCATCCTCAGCCGGATGGAGCCGAGCGTACGCGTCGTGCTCGAGCGTGTGGAGGGTGCGTCCGCGGCCGACGCTTCGGCCTCGACGGGAGGCGGCGCCCGTGCCGTGGACGTCGCGGCTCCGGCGGAGGATCCGGAGCAAATCCAGGCGCAGGAGGGACTGTGAGTCTCGACTTCTCCCGCCAGCTCCACTACGTGTGGGCGCTCCTGCCGGAGATCGTGCTTTGTGTCTGGGCCATGATCGTCCTCGTGGCCGGGGTAAGCGGTCGGCACCGCCCGGTGAAGACCCCGGGTGGAGCAGACGGCGGGGCCGGCGCGGTGGGGGGATCGGCCGACCTGGGGTGGCTCGCGCTGATCGGCGTCCTGGTCGCCGCCTTCTTCAACGGCTGGCTGTACGGAGTCCGGGAGGTCGGCGGCGACTCCATGATCGCGGTGGACGCCTTCCGCCTGTTTGCGAACTGGGTGTTCCTGATCGCTGCCGCCTTGGCCATCCTGATCTCGTTCGCCTACGTCGACCGCCAGCGGCTGCAGGCGGGAGAGTTCCATGGGCTGATCCTGCTGTCGACGGCCGGAATGATGTTCATGGCGGGTGCTCGCGATCTGATCGTGATCTTCCTCGGCCTCGAGGTGATGTCGATCGCGGTGTACGCCATGTCGGCCTTCAACCGCCGCGATCGCCGGTCGGCCGAGGCAGGCCTCAAGTACTTCCTCCTGGGCGCATTCTCGACGGGCTTCTTCCTCTACGGGGTCGCCCTTGTCTACGGTGCCACCGGGAGCACGAACGTCGTGGCCATCGGCGCGAGCGTGGCGAGTGGTGCGGCGAGCCAGGGCCTGCTGGCGATCGGCGTGGCGCTGCTCACGGTCGGGTTCGCGTTCAAGGTGTCCGCGGTGCCGTTCCACATGTGGACGCCCGACGTGTACGAGGGGGCGCCCGCGCCGGTCACGGCCTTCATGTCCGTCGCGGTGAAGGCCGCGGCCTTCACCGCGTTCCTGCGTGTGTTCCTGGTCGGCCTGGATGCGGCTTATGACACGTGGTATCCGATTCTGTGGTGGCTCGCGGCCATCACGATGGTCGGGGCCAATCTCATCGCGCTCGTCCAGTCCAACGTCAAGCGTATGCTCGCGTACTCGAGCATCGCGCATGCCGGGTATCTGCTCGTCGCGATGACGGCGGCCAACGAGACCGCCGCGGCCGGGATGCTCTTCTACCTGCTCGTATACACGATGATGAACCTGGGCGCCTTCGCGATCGTGATCAGCGTGGGACATCAGGGAGAGGACCGGCTTCAGATCGAGGACTACGCGGGGTTCGGCTGGTCACAGCCGCTGCTGGGCGTATTCATGACGATCTTCCTGCTGTCGCTCGCCGGCTTTCCGGGAACCGGCGGATTCATGGGCAAGATCTACCTCCTGCAGGGGGCCGTGGATTCGGAGCTATGGACGCTGTCGGTGGTGCTGGTCCTCACCACCGTGGCTTCCTACTGGTATTACCTGCGGCTCGCGTGGTTCATGTGGATGAAGGAGCCCGCCACGCCCGATCAGCACGACTTCGTGGTCGCCCCGTTGCCCATGAGGGTCGCGCTTCTGGCCAGCGTCGCGATGATCCTCTATCTGGGGATCTTCCCGTCGGCGGCGCTCGACTTCGCCAGGAGCAGTGTCCAGGGTCTGGGCGCGGTCGGAGGTGGGCTGCTGGGACTGGCTCCCTGAGTCTGCCCCAGCGGTAACATCTCGTCTCGGCGGCCTCGCGTTGACCCTCAGTCGCGGGGCCGTCTAGCTTCCAGAAGCCCCCGAGGACAAGAGAGGAACATGGATCCGGCGTCGCACATCTTCCGCCAATACGACATCCGGGGCATCGTCGGTCAGGATCTCGACGGCGAGGTCGCCGAAGCGGTCGGCCGCGCATTCGGCTCGCAGGTCCGGGCGACCTCCGCGAAGGCGTCCCCCCGCGTGGCCCTGGGCATGGACAACCGTGTCACGTCGCCCGAGTTGGCCGCGGGTGTGTCCGCGGGACTCCGTTCGGCCGGCGTGGACGTGCTGGAGGTCGGGACGGTCCCGACCCCGGTTCTGTACTGGGCGGAGGTGACGTTCGCCACGGACGCCGGAGTCCAGATCACCGGCTCGCACAATCCGCCCGAGTGGAACGGGATCAAAATGTCCCTCGCGCGTGGTGCGCTCTACGGCGACGCGATCCAGGACCTCCTGCGACGGATCCGGGAGCGCGATGTCTCGGCCGGGTCAGGTACCGTCGAGCGCATGGAGATCCTCGACCGCTACGTGCGCGACGTCGCCGGTCGATTCCAGCTCGCACGGCCGATGAAGGTCGCGGCCGACGCGGGCAATGGTACCGGGGCCCTCGTGACCGTGCCTCTTTTGGAGGCGCTCGGCTGCGAGGTCACGCCCCTCTACTGCGAGTCGGACGGCAGCTTCCCGAACCACCATCCGGACCCCACGGTCGACAAGAATCTCGCGGACTTGATCCGCACCGTTCAGGAGACGCCCCACGATCTGGGCGTGGCCTTCGATGGAGACGCGGACCGGATCGGGGTGGTGGACGAGACGGGGTCGATCGTTCGAGGAGACATCCTGCTCCTCCTTTTCGGACTGGATGTCCTCGGACGCAGGGGACCCGGTCAGAAGCTCGTCTTCGACGTGAAGTGCTCCCAGGCGCTCCCCGAGGTGTTCCAGGCCGCTGGAGGCGTGCCCATCATGTGGAAGACCGGGCACTCCCTCATCAAGAAGAAGATGAAGGAGACTGGAGCGTTGGTGGCCGGCGAGCTGTCCGGGCACATCATGATCGCGGACGACTATCTCGGGTTCGACGACGCCCTGTACGACGCGTGTCGCCTGGTTGACCTGATCTCCCGGTCCGAGCGCTCGCTCTCCGAGTGGGTCGCGACCTTCCCCGCCTATGTGGCCACTCCGGAGCTGAGGATCGAGGTCACGGAGGAGAGCAAGTGGTCCATCGTCGAGGCCGCGGTCGCCCACTTCCGGGCTCTGTACGAGGTGATCGACGTCGACGGCGTCCGGGTCCAGTTCGGCGACGGGTGGGCCCTGCTCAGGGCGTCCAATACCCAACCGGCCATCGTGGCACGCTTCGAGGCCCGCACGGCGGAGCGCCTCCGGGCGATCCGCGACGAGGTGGAGACCTGGCTCGCGGGGCAAGGCGTGAGGGTTGGGTGAGCGCCTGATGGCGTGGCCGCGCTGGCTCCGTGGGGGCCGCCTGGTCGTGGCTCTCGTGGTCGGCATCGCGATCCTGATCACGCTTCTGCGGGTGTCCGCGTCCGCCCTGATCGAGATCCTCTGGCACGGTCAGACCGGGTACATCGCGGTGTTCTGGAAGAGGGCGGTGTGGCAGTGGGG
>QJYK01000115.1 GCA_003248075.1 Gemmatimonadota bacterium
AGCGTGGTGGATCCCTCGAGCGGGACGGTGAGTACGGCGGCGGAGGGGTTCGGGTGGCCCTACCGCGTGCTGTTCACGCCGGACCTGCGCATGGTGGTACTCCCGGATCTACGCGGGAACGAGGTGCGCTTCCTCGACCGGGAGAGCCGGCGCGAGCTGGGCCGGCTCTCTCTCCCGGGCGCCGGGCCTCAGGGCGTCACCGTCACGCCCGATGGCCGCTGGCTCTTCCTGTCGCTGAGCCAACAAGCCACCGTCGCCATCATCGATCTGCGCACCCGCGAGATCGTGAGGCAACTCGACGTAGGTGAGACGCCCGACGGGCTCGCCTACACGACATCGCGCTCCGGCTCACGGTAGGTCGTCGGCCGCCAGAGATCTTCGACGCCGTCCTCCCTAGACGATCGTCGCTTCGACCACGGCGAACGTCCCGGGCTCGAGGCCCTCGTCGGTGACCAGCTCCAGCTGCGCTGCACGGGCGGCTCCTCGGACGTCATCCACCACGCCGTAGACCGATGCCACGTCGTCGTCACGGCCGGCGAGGGTCAACCGACCCATGGGCGTCCCCAGCGACCACCGCGCCTCCGTCTTGTGGCGGCGCACTGCGGAGATCGCCGCCACGGCCATCGCGAACGCCCGGGGGTCACCCGGGTCGGCGATGCCCGCGAAGTCCCTCACGTCTGGCCAGGGGGCGCGGTGCACACTGGGGTGCCCCGTCCGGTCCGCAGCCTCCCAGGACCAGATCTCGTCGGTGACGAACGGGAGGAAGGGCCCCAACAGCTTCAGGAACGTGTATAGCGTGATGCGCAGTGTACGCGCTGCTGAGGGAGCTCCGTCCCCCTCTCCACGGAGCCGGCTCTTCACCAGCTCCAGGAAATTGTCGGTGAAGCCCACGCGGAAGAACCGCTCGGTCTCCTCCAGGGCCGTGGCGTGGTCGAACGCCTCCAGCGACTCCGTGGCCCGCGTGCACAGCGACCTCAGCTCACCCAGGAACGCCCGGTCCAGCTCGTGGGTGATGTGCTCTTCACCCAGACGCTGAGCTTGGACGAAGCGGGCGGCGTTGAAGAGCTTCACCACGAGGCGCTGCCCCTCCTTGAGCACGGCCTCGTCGAAGGTGGTGTCGGTGCCCAGGCGGGCGCTGGCGGACCAGTAACGCACGGCGTCGGCGGAGTACCGGTCCATCCAGGACTCGGGTGTGATCACGTTGCCGAGGCTCTTGGACATCTTCTTCCGGTCCGGGTCCCGCACCCACCCCGACACGAGGACGTTCCGCCACGGGATGTCCCCTTCGTGGAGGAGCGACTGGGCGATGGTGTAGAACGCCCACGTCCGGATGATCTCGTGGGACTGGGCCCGCACGTCGAACGGGAACAGGCGCCTGTGACGCTCCGGGTCGTCGGGCCATCCCGACGTGATCTGGGGCGTGAGCGAGCTGGTGACCCACGTGTCGAACACATCGCTCTCGCCCTGGAAGCCACCGGGCCGACCCCTCTGGTCGGGGTCGTATCCGGGAGGCAGGTCGATCATGGGATCCACCGGAAGCTGGTCCTGCCGAGGCCGGAGCGGCCGGTCGTGGTCCACGCCACCGTCGTCTCTGATGGGGTACCACAGCGGGATGGGCACGCCGAAGAAGCGCTGCCGGCTCACGCACCAGTCGAACCGGAGATTCTTCGTCCACTCGTGGAATCGACCGTGGGTGAAGTCCGGGTGCCAACGCACGCGGGCCCCGGCCTCCAGGAGCTCGGGCACCCGGTCCAGGAGGTTCACGAACCACTGGCGAGTGGGGACGAACTCGAGGGGCGCGTCACCCTTCTCGTAGTATTTCACCGCGTGCTCGATGAATCGGGGCTCGGCGAGCAGGGGGGCGCCGCCCCCGGCGTGGGCTGCCGCCGCGGGGTCCCGGAGGGCGGCCACCACGAGGGCCCGGGCTTCGCCGAGGGTCCGGCCTTCAAGGGGGGCGTACGCCCGTGCCGCGGCCTCCGGGTCGTGACTCGCCGGCGTAGCGCTGAAGTCCACCGGGGCCATGCGGCCGTCCCGGCCCACCACCTGCCGCAGGGGAAGGTCCCACGCCCGCCACCACTCCACGTCCGTGGCATCGCCGAACGTGCAGACCATCACGGCACCGGTGCCCTTGTCCGGCTCCACGAGGTCGCTTCCGTGCACGGGCACCGGCACGCGAAAGAGCGGCGTGGTGACGGTCTCGCCCATGAGCGACGCATGGCGGGCGTCTTCCGGGTGGACCGCCACCGCCACGCAGGCAGGGAGCAGCTCGGGGCGCGTGGTGGCGATCGGGAGGGCCCGTCCGTCCTCGGTCGCGAAGGCGATGTCGTGCAGGGCCCCGGCCGTGGGTCGGTCCTCCGCCTCGGCCTGGGCCACGGCGGTGCCGAAGCCCACGTCCCACATCACCGGCGCCTCCGAGGCGTACGCGATGCCGGCGTCCAGCAGGCGGAGGAAGGCGTCCTGGGCGGTCCGCCGGCAGCGGTCGTCGATGGTGGCGTACTCCTGGCGCCAATCCACCGAGAGCCCCAGGCGGGTCCAGAGCCGCTTGAACGCCTTCTCGTCCTCCGCCGTCACGCGCCGACACAGCTCGATGAACGCGCGACGCGAGATCTCCCGGGCTCGGGTGTCGAGGCCCGACGCTGCCACGGGCTCCAGGTCCAACGAGCCCTCGTAGGGCAGGAAGGGCGAGCAACGCACGTTGTACAGGTTCTGCACCCGGCGCTCGGTGGGGAGACCGTTGTCGTCCCATCCCATGGGATAGAACACGTTCCGGCCGCGCATCCGCTGGAAGCGTGCGATGAAGTCCGTGTGGGCGTAGCTGAACACGTGGCCGATATGGAGCTGGCCCGACACCGTGGGCGGCGGCGTGTCGATGGCGAAGGCTCCCTCCCGACGGCCGTCCGGGTCCCACAGGTATACGCCCGACGCCTCCCATGCCTCGCAGAGGCGCCGTTCCGCGTGGGCGGCGTCGTAGCGCTGGGGGATGGGGCGCGTGGGGTGCATCGTCGGGGTCTCCGTGCCAAAGAAAAAGGCCTTCTCGCCAGGAGAAGGCCCGAACGGCGCCGCCGTTGCGGTGGACTCGTGCCGGGTCAGGTCCTCCCGGGCGCACGGGCCTCTCCTCCCGTCCACGGGGCGTGGACGAGCCCTCGTACGCCGACATGGAGATGGAAGAGGAACGTGGGCATGGAGGACCGACGATTCCGAGTCGACACGTGTGCTCTTCTCAGATACCCGGTTTCCGGCTGGGGGTCAAGAAGGACGCCTCGCCGACTCCTGCTCCCCGATCGCCTCGACCACCCTCCCGACGAATTCGTTCATGTACGCGTCGAAGCCCCGACCCGGGCTCGGTCCCAGACGCACGACCACGAGCTCCTTCGACGGGATGATCATCGTCGTCTGCCCCATGAATCCGGCGGGCCAATAGGCGTCGCGCGGAATCCGATCGTAGCGGCCGCCCGCGTTCAGCCAGAAGAGCCCTCCGTACTCCATGCTCGGGTTGGCCGGGGCCGGCGTGCTCACGAAGGTGCTCCACCCCTCCGGGAGGATCCGCTCCTCGCCCCACACCCCGTCCTGCAGGTGCAGGAGTCCGAAGCGCGCCCAGTCGCGGGCCGACAGGTAGTCGAACCCGGTCATGATGAAGTTGCCCCAGGCGTCGGTCTCGAGGACCGCGTCCTTGATCCCGATCCTGTCGAAGAGCGCCGTCCATGGGAACGCGAGGTAGCTCTCGCCGCGCCGCTCGACCGTCTCGCGGACGATCTTGCCCAGCGTGAGCGGATCCGAGTTCAGGTATCGCCAACGCGTGCCCGGCTCGGCCTCGAGCGGGAAGCTCACCGCGTGCCGGAAGACGTTCAGGCCGTCGAAGTAGATGCGGAAGTGATGGTTCTCCGTGGTGAGGCGCTCCGGCCCCCCGATTCCCAGGTTCCGAAACGCAAGCCCCGAGCTCATGTGCATGAGGTCCGCGATCGTGATCTTCCGTCGGGGGTCGTCGGAGCCGCTCCATTCCGGCACCGGCGCGGGCTGGTCGAGGGTCAACTCCCCTTGCTGCACGAGCACCCCGATCAGCGCCGCGGTGATACTCTTGCCTTGTGACCACGATAGGTGCGGCATGTCCCGCGGGATGCCCACCCCGTAGCGCTCGCCGACGAGCCGTCCCCGGTACACCACGACGATCGCCCGGGTGTTCTGACCGTGCTCGTGGTTCGCGATCCCGTAGTCGAGCGCCGCGTTCAGCGCGGCCTGGTCGATCTCGTGCGGGAGCGGGGCATCGGAGACCCTGTCGCCCGTGGGCCAGGGCACGAGGTTCCGGTCACCCCAGCCCCGCCCGACCTCCTGCGGCCGGAAGTGCACCTGGTCGTCGCCACGCGGCAGGATCGAGCAGCCCTGGTCGCCGCTGTACTGTGCGATGCGCGATGCGCGAAGGCTGACCCGGCGCGCTCATGACCACGCGTCGGCGGTCCCGATCGACCTCGTAGGTGAAGTCGTCGGCCCACCCGAAATGGTCGAAGCGCTTCAGGTCCGCCGCCGCGTGGAGCGCCGCATCACGATGCTGCACGAAGACCCCCGAGCACAGGATCTTCGCGTTCATCGCGAGCGCGAACTCGGCGGGCTCCGCGTCGTCGGACGGCCACTGCGCCGCGGCAGGGGCCGGGGGTAGGACGGACGCGAGCGCCGCGGCGAGGAAGAGGCGCGGAACGAGACGGAAGCCGGGCATCGCAACTCCTGGTTCGGGTAGCGCGGAACGTACGGCCTTCGTCGCGGCGGCGCCTCCACCCGGAGGGCGAGGAGGAAT
>QJYK01000094.1 GCA_003248075.1 Gemmatimonadota bacterium
CACGCTGAAGACACCTGCGCAGCCCAACGTCAGACCCAGGGCCGCGAGTACGGTGAACAGCTCGCCGTTCATGCGCTGCACGTACAGCGCGCCCCTGACCACGTCGCGGTACGAGATCGAGTTCACGATGGCGAGGTGGGGCTCGTAGTTCCGCAGCCACTGCTGCAACGAGGTGACCGCGCGCTCGGGGGTGACGTTGACGTTGACGAGCAACGCGCTTCCGCTCGGGTAGGGCTGCTGCGCGTAGGGTAGGTAGACGGCGGGCTGGGCCGGAGCGAGGTAGTCGCTCATCTTCACGTCGCCGACCACGCCTACGACCTCGTAGAAGCCGTCCGAGCCGTCAGCCCGGCGGAACGCGATACGGCGGCCGACGGCCTCGCGTCCGGGGAACAGCCGTTCGGCAGCAGGGGCGTTCAGGATGGCCACGGGCGTCGCGCCGGCCGTGTCCATGTCGGTGAACGGACGACCCGAACGCACCGCGATGCCGAGCTTCTCGAAGAAGCCCGCTTGGACCTGGTCGAGAAGCACCCGTAGCTCCTCCTCCTCGCCCTCGGCGCGTAGCGCCAGGGAGCCGTGGCCGGAGAGCGGCGCGTTGCCGGAGACCGTCGCCGAGACCACCCAGGGCTCCAGCGCGATGCGCTCCTCCATCTCGCGGAAGTAGCGCTCACGCTCCTCGGGTTGGACGCCGGTGCTGCTCGTGGACACATGGCTGCCGACCAGCTGCGCATACCGGAACCCCGGATCCACCCGGGCGGCCGCCGCCAGTGACTTGAGAACCAGACCCGACACCACCAGCAGGATCACCGCCAGCGCGACCTGGGTGGATACGAGCATCTCCCGCGTATCCGGAAGGCGGATCCCCAGGACGCGACGCGGCCGCCCCCCGGAGGAGCTCCCGGAGCTCAGGATATCCGCTGCGTCGCGCCGCGCGATGTCGAGGACGGGGAGCGCGCCGGCCAGGACCCCGGTCAGCAGCGCGCTCAGCACCCCGAAGGCCACGATGCTCCCGTTCAGGGAGAAGTCCCGGGCCACGTTCTCGGCCCAGATGCTCGGGCGCTCGAAGTACGAGCCGAGTCGATGCGTGAGCGGCAGGGCGAGCCCGATTGCGATGGCCCCGGCTAGCCCCGCGAGCAGGAGGTTCTGGGTCAGGACCTCGCGTGCGACGCGGCCCGGGCTCGCCCCCAGGGCCACCCGGATCGCGAAAGCCCGGCGCCGGGTGGAGAAGAGGGTGAGCAGCAGGTTCGCGGCGTTCGCGCAGACGAGCAGGAGGAACCCCACCGCGCTCGCGATCATGATGCGGTTCGTGGACGACTCTGCCAGCTCTACGCGGGGATCGATCCAGGTGGCCGGTCGCACGCGGACCGACCTCGGACGCCCCGCGCGGGGATACGCTTGGTCGAGGCTCCTCGCGACGCCCTCGAGCTCCGTCGTGGCCCGCGCCGGGGTCGCCGACGCCGACAGCCGGGCGAAGACCCGCACAAGCGGCAGGTCGCGGTCCTGAGCGGAGCGGTCCCAGGACACGTACCGGTCACGGAAGTGGGCGATGGGCACCCACACGTGGGGGCGCGAGTCGGCGATCGTCCCGAGGAACGACGTGGAGGCGACGCCCACGATCGTGTAGGGCCTGTAATTCAGGTAGAGCGTCCGTCCGATGACGCCGACGTCACCGCGGAAGCGCGACTGCCACCACGCGTGGGAGATGACCGCGGCGGGCGGGGACTCGAGCCGGTCGTCCTGCGGCGTGAGCAGGCGCCCGACGGACGCCCGTACACCGAGCACGTCGAAGAACGACCCGGCGACGGCTTCGAGGAACGCGACTTCCGTCATCTCCTCCAGTCGGACGCTGGCCGCGAAGTAGTTCACGACGGCGGCCATCCCCTCAACGCTGCGGGACGCTTCGGCGTAGTCCAGGTAGTCGAGGTAGGAGACGTTCAGGTAGGGATCACCTTCCTCCGTTCCGAAGAGCTGCACCAGGCCCTCGGGATCGACACCGGGAAACGTGCGCGAGAACGAGTCCAGGTAGGCGAAAGCCGTGACCACCGCCGCGAGCCCGAGTGACAGGATCACCAGGCACACGCCGGGATAGAGCGGCTGTCGCGCCACCGTGCGCAGCGTTCGGACCCAGCCGCGCCCCCTCACTCGACGCGCAGCGAAGCCACCGGGTCCATTCGGAGCGCCCGGCGCAGCGGACGCCACACCGCCAGCCCCACGGCGAGCACGAGCACGGCGGCCCCGACCATCAGGGCCAGCGGGTCGCCCGGAGCGACGCCCCACAACAGGCTGCTCACCACCCGGGTCGCCGCGGCGGCACCGCCGAGCCCGAGCGCGAGCCCCACGGCCAGAGAAGTCCCGACCGGAACCAGGATCGACCTCGCGATCGCGGCACCGCTCGCGCCGACCGCGACACGGATGCCGATCTCACGCCGTCGCCCGGCCACCGCGAGCGTCACCACCGCGAAGATCCCGGCCGCTGCCAGCAGGAGCCCAAGCACGGCGATCAGCGTGAAGAGCTCGGCGTTCATACGCTGCGTGTACAGAAAGCCACGCACGACGTCCCGATAGGTGACGATGTTGACGATCGCGAGCCGGGTGTCGACGGCGTGCAGCTCGCGCTCCATGAGCTCGACTGCCCCCGCCGGATCGCCCCTGACCTTGAGGAGGAGCGCGTTCCCGGGCCGCGAGTAGTGTTGGGTGAGCGGGAAGTATGCGACGGGTCCGGGCTCGTCGAGGAGCGTGACCAGGCGCGCATCACGCACGACTCCGACCACCTCGAAATCCCGGTCCGCCTCACCGTTCGCGCCGGGCCAGCGCAGCGTCCGCCCGACGGGGTTCGCATTCCCTGAAATGCGCTCGGCCATCGACTGGTTGACCACCACGACGCCGGTGGCGTCCGCGGTGTCCGCATCGAGGAGGGTCCGCCCGCGCACGACCTCCATGTCGAGAGTCTCGAAATACCCGGGCCACACGCGCGCGACGCCGGCGGTGACGGGCTCCCCGCTCCCGTCCGGGAGGAGCTCCTGAATCGGATGCCCCGAGAGGGGTGCGGCCTCGGCCACCGTGGCGTCTACGACCCACGGAAGCTGCTCGAAGCGCTGGATGAGCTCCTCGTAGAATCGGTGCCGCTCCGGGATGGGCGTACCCATGCTGCTGGTGCTGACGTAGCTCTCGAGGGTACCGCGCACGTCGAAGCCCGGGTCCACCCGCCGCGTGGCCTCGAGGGTCCGGAGAACCAGGCCCGCCACGAACAGCAGAACGACAGCGATCGCGATCTGTGCGGATACCAGGAGATCACGGGCGCCGGGCAGCCACGCCGGTCGCATCCCACCGCGCGACGCGCCCGTGGCCCGGGTACCCAGTGCCTCGACGGGCCTCCGCGCCGACCCACGCAGCGCCGGCATCAGGCCCGTGGCCATGCCCGTCACGACGACCGCAGCCAGCGCGAAGAGCATGACGCGGGGGTCGATGACGGTCTCTCGGGGCACGTTCGTCCCCCAGACGCTGGGCCGGGCGAAGTAGGACGTCAGCCGGCCACTCAGCGGCCCCGCCAACAACAGCGCGGCCACGCCGGCGAGCGCGGACAGGAGGAGGCTCTCCACGAACAGCTGGCGCAAGAGGCGCGGGCGCGACGCGCCCAGAGCGGACCGGACGGCCATCTCCCCGTGCCGTCGGACCCCCGCCGACAGCACGAGGTTCGCGACGTTGGCGCAGGCGAGCAGCAACAGGAACGCCGAGGCGGCGAGCATGATCCGGGTCGTCGATGCCTCGACGGCCCGGGTTCCGGGGTCGATCCACGTCGCCGGCTCGAGCACGAAACGCCGGGTGCGCTCCCGGAGCGGCACCTCCTCGTCGAGGGCCAGCGCGAAGGCCTGGATGACGTCACGTGCCCGCTTCGGCGACACGCCGTCGGAGACGCGCACGAGCGGAACGACCGCCCGCTCTTCGCGGTTCTCACGCGGTCCCGGGCCCGGTCGATAGACGCGCAGGTATTGCTCCAGCGGGATCCAGAACTGGGGCCGGTACGCAGCGCTGGAGCCCCGGAAGCGCGGGCCCGCGACACCGACGATCGCGTAGGGCTCGTTGTTCAGGAGGATCGGCTGTCCCACGACGCCCGGGTCGGCCCCGTACCGGCTCACCCAATAGTCGTAAGCCAGCACGGCCGTGGCCGCAGCGCCTGCCCGGTGCTCGTCCTCCGTGAACGCCCGGCCTGCCGACAAGGGCACCCCGAGCACCGAGAAGAATCCCGCTCCGACGCCTTCTCCGACCCCGACCTCGACGAAGTCGCCGCGGCGGATGGTCGCGGCGAACCAGGTCGGCCGCGCGCCCGCGACGGAGAACGCGTCCGTGTCCAGCCGTTCCAGGTCCTGGAAGTCCGGGTACGACAACGCACCCCAGGGGTCGTCCTCCGTCGCCGACCAGAGCTGATAGAGCCGGCTGGCGTCGGAGCCCGGAATCGAGCGCGAATACGCGCCGACGAACGTGAACACCGCCACGCTCGTGGACAGGCCCAGCGCCAGCGTGCCCGCGGCGAGCAGTGCGAAGCCGGGCTGTCGCGTCAGCCTCCGGAGCGCGGTCCGGAGATCCTGCACCATCCCTTCCACGGAGCCCTCGGCGAAGATGGATCGGCGTCGCACATATTGAGCCGAATCGAGGGATCGGCAACCTGCGTCTCTGCGGGCCCCACCCTAACGTACGTGCTTGTACATCAGGTCGATGAGCTCGTCGTACATCGCCGCCGCCTGCTCGTCGCTGGCGCGGATGGCCCCCGCCGCACAGTGCTTCAGATGGTTCCGCATCAGCTCCCGGCCGACGCCGCGGAGGGCCTCCTGTACCGCCGAGATCTGCGTCATCACGTCCGCGCAGTATCGGTCTTCGTCGATCATGCGCTGGATACCGCGCACCTGGCCCTCGATGCGGCGCAGGCGCTTCAGGTTGCGGTCCTTGATCTCGGGGTCGACGCCCACCGCGGACCGGTCCCCGTCTTCACCCACGCCGCACCCGCATCCGCACCCGACCACCGCGCCATCGACCTGGTCGTGTTGATGTTCCATCTCTCTCCTCCGATCGTCTGCGCCCCTGCCCAGGGCGGTAGAACCATAGCGTGGTGGACGCTCAGGCCGCATCGACGAGCAGCGAGCCGCGCAGCATGCCCATGCCGCACGTGAATTCGACCTCGCCGGGCTCCATGGGCGGGAGCTCAACCACCGTCGTTTCGAACGCCGGCAGGCTCCTCCGGATGCCTTGAGCGGGGAAAAGGACCTCCGCCGAGCATCCCGACGTCTCCTGGCGGTCGAACGCCACCCGGACCGGCTCGCCGGCCTTCACACGCACCCTGGCGGGGGAATATCCACCCTTGACCGTCACGGTCGACAGCGCATTGGCATTCATGATCTCGATCTCTCCATTCGATGGTTGGATCGCGTCCCGGCGCTCCGGCCGTGGCGCGCTCGCGGGTGCCTCGGCGAGGCGGGCCCGACGGAGTCGTAGCGAATTCCCGACGACGCTCACGGAGCTGAAGGCCATGGCCGCGCTCGCGAGGATCGGGGACAACAGCAGCCCGAAGGCCGGATAGAGGACCCCTGCCGCGACGGGGATCCCGACCACGTTGTAGGCGAAGGCCCAGAACAGGTTCTGCTTCATGGTGCGCATGGTCTGCCGTGACAGCGCGATCGCGTCCGTCACGCCGGCAAGGTCCGCGCGCATGAGCGTGACGTCGCTCGCCTCGAGGGCCACGGCTGTGCCGCTGCCCATCGCGATCCCCACGTCCGCCTGCGCCAGCGCGGGCGCGTCGTTCACTCCGTCGCCCACCATCGCGACCACGTGCCCTTCGCCCTGGAGCCGCCGCACCTCGGCGACCTTGCCCTCGGGGAGCACGCCGGCCACCACGTGATCCACGCCGGCCGCGGCCGCCACCGCCCGCGCGGTCCGTTCGTTGTCACCGGTCAGCATCACGACCCGCAGGCCGAGGCCGCGCAGGCGGGCGATCGCGTCGGCCGAGGTGGCCCGGACCGGATCGGCGACCGCGAGCAGGCCCACGAGCGCGCCGTCGACTCCGACATAGATCGGCGTCTTCGCCTCGTCGGCCAGCCGCCGCGCGGTCTCGGCCCAGGGCTCGACGCTCAGCGCGTAGTCACGCATGAGGGCAGCGTTCCCCACCGCGATGGCGTGCCCGTCCACGATGCCCACCGCGCCACGGCCGGTCACCGACTCGAACGCCTCCGGGTCGCTCAGCCGCAGCCCACGGTCCCGCGCCGCCCGCACGATCGCCTCTGCGAGCGGGTGCTCCGACGACGCCTCCAGGGAGGCGACCAGCGCGAGAAGGGCGTCGTCCACCCCGTCGGCGGCCACGACGTCGGTCACGGTCGGCCGGCTCTCGGTGATCGTCCCGGTCTTGTCCAGCACCACGGCGGTCACGTCGCCGGCGCGCTGCAGCGCCTCTCCGCCCTTGATGAGGATGCCGGCCTGCGCGCCGCGTCCGGTCGCGACCATGAGGGCCGTCGGAACGGCGAGCCCCATCGCGCACGGACAGGCGATGATGAGGACCGCGACGGCCGCGGCGAAGCCGCGAACAAAGGGCGCGTTTTCGGCACCGATGAACCACACCACGAACGTGAGGATGGCGAGCTCCAGCACGACCGGGACGAACACGCCGCTGATCCGGTCCGCGAGGCGCTGGATCGGGGCGCGCGAGCCCTGCGCGTCGCGCATGAGCCGCACGATGCGCGCGAGCACGCTGTCCTCGCCGACGGAGGTGACCCGGTAGCGGAAGGCGCCGGTACCGTTGATCGTGCCGCCGATCACGCTCGAGCCGGCTTCCTTCTTCACCGGCAGGGACTCGCCGGTGAGCATCGATTCGTCGACGGCGCTCGCGCCGGACTCGACGGTCCCGTCCGCCGGCACGCGCTCGCCGGGCCGCACGAGGACCACGTCGCCGGTCACCAGGCTCGACGCCGGCACCACGAGCTCCGTGCCGTCGCGGAGCACACGCGCCGTGTCCGGCCGCAGGTCGGCGAGCGCCCGAAGCGACGCCGCCGTCTGCCGTTTCGCCTTCGCCTCCAGGGCGTTCCCCAACAGGATCAGGGAGAGGATGAAGATCACCGCCTCGTAGTACACGTCCGGCTGGAGTCCGCGCGCCGTGAAGAACGACGGCCACACCGTCGCGGTCAGCGAGTATGCGAACGCCGCACCGGTCCCGATCGCGACCAGGGTGTTCATGTCCGCGGCGCGATGGCGGAAGGCCGCCCAGGCGCGCGTGTAGAAGTGCCCGCCCGCCCAAATCATGATGCCCAGCGTCAGCACCAGGAGCCCGTAGGCGAGCCCGGCCCGCGGGACGTCGTACAGCCACGGGAGCACACCTTCGATGGTGGGCGACAACCAGCCCATCGCCCACGTCATGAAGGGGTCCGCGGACGCTCCGCCGCCGTGCGCGTGCCCGCCCGCCTCGGCGACCATGAGCGGCATCGACGCGAGCATGGCGATGGCCGCCGCACCGAGGCCCACCCCCGCCTTCCGGCGCAGCTCGTGGAACTCCTCCTCCTGGGCCCGGTCCTGCGCCTCCTGCTCCTCCAGGGCGGACGCGGCGCCGCTGTCGGCGCCGGCTTCGTAGCCGGCCCCGCGGATGACGCCCGCAAGGCCCTCCACCGACGTGACGCTCGGATCGTAGTGGACCGTCGCGTTGTCGAGCATGAGGCTCACCGACGCCTCCTGGACGCCCGGGCTCCGCTCCAGTGCGTCCTGGATCTGCACCGTGCACGAGGCGCACGTCATGCCCTGCACCGGGATCGTGACCTTCGTCCTCTCCATGGCCGTCACTCCACGATCAGACGGCCATGGAGCATGCCCATGCCGCAGGTGAAATCGAAGGTCCCGGCGTCGGTCGGATCGAGGTCGATCGCGGTCCGCCCGAACGCGGGCAGAAAGCGCTTGATGCCGAAGGCAGGCAGGACGACCTCCTCGGAGCAGCTGGAGCGCTCCTGCCGGTCGAAGGTGAGGCGCAGGGGCACATGCTTTCGCACCCGGATCACGGACGGCCGGTAGCCGCCCTGCACCGCGATCGTGACCTCCTGGCGGCCTGCCGCGTCCGTGGACGCGACGGCCACCGGCCGCTCGGAGAGGAAGAAGTACCAGTGAACCAGGGCGATCGCCGCGAGCCCTCCCGCCAGGACCGCCAGCTCCAGACCGCTCATCTACTCGTCTCCTATACCCAGTGGGGGTATTAAGTCTGTATGGGATGATATATACCCCTATAGGGTATGTCAATACCCGCGTTCGGGGCCTCGATCGGCTCCCCTGCGCGCGGATCAGTGGTTCCCGTGCGCCCCCGCCGGGGCCGCTCCGTGGTAGGCCATCGGGTCCAGGGCTCCGTACCTGCCCATGCGCATCGGCCCGCCCCCGAAGTAGAGTCGGATGCCGGTCGATACCGCCCAGAGCCCCGAGCGACCGAAGAGCGCGTCCGGGGTCACGGGGCCCCGCTCGGCCCGAACGTGGTGATACTGGACCTCGACGAACGGCAGGGTGCTGACGGAGCCGGTCGAGGCCTCGAAGCCGTACCCACCCGTTAGGATCAGCCAGCGAGTCGCCCCGTCGGCGTGTCCGTCGTGGTCGTATCTGTAGTAGAGGTCGGAGCCCGGCTCCCCGAGGCGGTGGTATTCGGGCCGGGTCGCCCACTCCGCGCGTCCGTAGGGGCGATGGCGTCCGGCGGTGAGCCGGGCCTCGCCGAGCACGGCCCAATAGCCCTCGTCTTCCTCGGGCCAGCTGCGGGACGCTTCGACGAGGCCCGAGAGCCGGCCCGGCGCCTCGAAGCGCACGGCGATATTGGCCAGGCGCGTGACCTCGCCGCCGTCCGCGTGCTCCTCGGACACGTGCGCGAAGGATGCCGACGCCTCCCACGGCCGATCGGCCGGGTCACGGCCCAGCCGCCGCGCGACGCGTACCGACCACGAGTCCCCGAAGCTGCGGATGTTCGACAGGTCGTACGCGTCCTCGGGCTCGGTACCCCCGAAAACGCCCGCCTCCAGGCTCCAGCCGTCGGGACGCGTCCACGTACCCGTCACGAGCCACCGCTCGAGGATCTGCGAGAGGTGGTGGTTGGTGGGATACTTCACGCCCGCGCGTCCCATCGGGTCCTCCGTCCCATAGGGTGCGAAGCCCTTCCCGGCCGAGAGGGACCAGGCGTCGCCGCCCGCGGCAGCGCGGACGCTCCACGAGACGATCAGCTCGTGGAGGATCGTGTGGGGGTGTCGACGGTCGATGAAGCCCTCGCCCCATCCCCCGAACGTGATCTCGCCGTCCGGCTGCGTGAGCTGCTCGAAGTCGAGGGTCGCGCGGAGATTCCAGCGGCCCGACGGGCTCGTCAGCGCCGCCATCAGCGCCGGCTGCGTGAGGTAGACCTCCCGACCGTGGTAGCGTGCATCCCGGTCGAACGGCTCTCCCGCTGTCAGGATCGGGAAGAGCTGACCCATCGTCGAGAGCGTCCAGCGTCGTGCCGGCTCGGGCATGGCGTGCCCCTCGTGCTGGCGGCCGGAGAGCTCGTCCGTCGCCACCCCGAGGGTGGCGACGGTTCCGAGCAGGGTGATGGTGCGCTTCATGGATGTGCGTCCTCGCCCCGCAGGGCAGCTTGGGGTGTAGGGTGAGGTCGTCAGCGGACGAAGCGGAGCCTCAGCGACTCACCGATGCCGTTGATGTGCTGCTCCACCTCGAAGCCGTCCGACGTCGCGTGGCCCGTAAACGTCTGGACCGCGTTGGACTCCGAGCGGAAGACGAGCGTCCCCGAGCCCTCGTGCAGCGGCTGGACGCGGCCGTGGTCGTCGAAGGTCCGGGTCTCGCGGAGCTGGACGCCCCATACGACCGGGACGCCGTCGACGAGGACATAGAGGTCCTCCCACATCTCCTGGACGGTGCGCAGCTGGTAGGTGCCCTCGACCGGGTTCACCCCGATCCCGCCCGACGCGATCTTGATCCGCTGCGTCACCTCGACCCCGTGCTCGTCCGTCACGAGGAACGTGCGCCACAGGTAGGGCAGCGGCTGTCCCTCGATCGTGCGGAGTCCGGCCTCGTTCGTCGCGGAGACCGACACCTTCGCTGTCCCGTGCACACCTTCGCTCGTGGCCGTGATCCACGCCACGCCGCCGATGCCCGCCCGCACCACGCCGTCCTGCTCGACGAACACGACAGCCGCGTCGGTCGTGGTCCAGGTCACGAGCCGTCCGGACAGCTCGGACCCGTCGGCCGCCAGGAGCGTCACCTCGAGCCTCGTGCTCGCCCCAAGGGGCAGCGTCAGCTCGGTTGGCCTGACGACGACGGTGGCCACCGGGCGCGGCTGAGGCTCGGTCGGGGGGAGCACCACGACGTCGAGGCTCCCGGTCTTCCCCTCGCTCCTCGCGAGGACGGTCGTCGCGCCCCCCGCCCGGGCAGTCATCAACCCGGTCGGGGATACCCGTGCGACCGAGGTGTCCTGGCTCTGCCACGTCACGAGCCGCCCGCCGAGCGGTGTCCCCTGTCGGTCTTTGGGGGTCGCGCTCAGCTGCACCGACGAGCCGATCTGGAGCGGCCCCACCTGCGGCCCAACGTCCACGGTCCACACCGGGACCGGACTTCCGGGCCCCGGTCCCTGACCCGGGTCGACGACGCCGCTCCCACAGGCCAGCCCTACCAGAGCAAGCAGAACCCAGGCCGCCCTTCCAGTGATCTTGTTCATCGGTATCTCCAGGCGCGAAGCGCGCGATGCACGGGTTGTATACCCCCATAGGGTATGTGCGAACCAAGATAATATACCCCTATGGGGTATCGTCAAGGGGTCCGATCGGCGCCGGTCGAAAGGCTGGGAGTCCGGCTGAGGCGGTGTAGGTCCCGGCCGGGCCGGATTTGCCGGAAACGCCTTCCCCTGACAGGATTGTCGGTGAAGGCGACGAAGAACCTCTCCCGCGACCGGTGGAGAAGGCTGCCTCGCCGCGACTGCCCCCGATCCGAGTGTGCCCCGATGCGTTCAGGACCCGTGCTGCTGCGTACGACCCTTGCCGGCGCCGTGGCGCTGGTCGCCGTTTCCCTTGCTGCCCAGCCCGGGACGGCTCAGGACCTCCACCCCTCCCGGCGGCCGAGCCCCGTGGGGATCGCGAAGATCAACATGGGCGACACGTACGTGAAGATCACGTATGGTCGCCCCTACATGCGCGGCCGGGCGATCTTCGGAACGCCCGAGGCGGGCAAGACCTACCTGGTGCCCTTCGGGGAGGTGTGGCGGACCGGCGCCAACGAGGCCACCGAGATCACCACCACCGGCCCGCTCCAGGTGGGTGGGCGGCGCCTGGAGGCGGGGACCTACTCGATCTTCACGGTGCCGGGCGCCGAGCGTTGGGAGATACGCTTCAACCCGGCCCTGGGCCTGGACGGGATGAACCGGCAGGACCCGACCACCGGCGAGTTCAACCCCGGCTACGACGAGACGGCGGACATCCTGCGCGTACCTGCCACGCCGCACGCGAGCGCGGAGGACGTGGATCAGTTCACGATCGAGCTGCGTCCCACTTCGTCCGGCGCGGACCTGGTGCTGAGCTGGGAGCGCACGGAGGTGCGCGTCCCGATGCAGTCGGTGCGGTAGCCACTGGGCCGACGCGGCGCGCCCGAGCGCGCTTCCGCCGGCCCGGAAGAGCGCCGGATTCGAGTGCGCGCGCGATCCGCCCGTGCTCTTGATCGTCCCTGCGTGTAAGCATCGGCCAGACGCCCGGTATGGTTCCATGTCCGGTATCCGCCCTGGAGAGCAGCCGTTGGACGTGAAGGCTGCCAAGCCCAGGCAGGGTCGTCCGACACGGCGATGGGAGGTGCGCCATGAGGGTCCTGGTGCGGACGTTGCCATGGAGAGCGATGACGCTGGCCGCTTGCTGCCTCACGCTCGTGGACTGCGGCGGGCGCGCGCCGGATCCGAACAGGCCGGAACCGGATCGGACGATGCTGCGGATGTACGGCTTCCAGGCCGTGGAGCACTACACGGAAGCGAATCGGGTCGCCGATACGCTACCGGTCGAACCCGCCGACGTCTGGGCGGTTCTTCCCGCGGTCTACGAGCAACTCGGCGTCCCGGTGAGTGACACGGCGCCGGCCCTCATGGAGCTGGGTAATCCAGGTTATCGCACGCGTCGCGTGGAGGGCAGGCGCATGGGGTCGTACGTGGACTGCGGCGTGACCCATTCGGGGACCTTGGCCAACCTGTATGAGATCACGCTGACCGTGGTGAGCCGCGCGGCGACGGCTCCCGAGGGCGGCACGGTCCTGACCACTACCGTGGACGCCTGGGGAAGGCAGACCGCCACGAGTGGCAACCCGGTCCACTGCTCGTCCAAGGGGGAGCTCGAAGGGCGAATCGTCGCGCTGGTGGGCGAGATGCTGGGACTTCCCGGCGCCTAGTTCAGCGCGCCCGGGCGCGCTTCCGCGGGCCCCCTGGGGCCTCCGTCCTCGGTGACCACGCCGGAGAGCAGCGCCTTCAACAGATCGAGCTGGACCTGGAGCCGCCGGTCCAGCTCCCGGAACGCCTCGACCATGGCCTCGGTCGGGCGTCCATCGCCGCTCCCCACCACGTTGCTCACGTACGCGAGGAGGTTGTCGAGCTTCGGCTCGAAGTTGAGCGGGTCCTTCTCGGACCGGAAGCGAAGGTTGAGCAGCTCGCCCTCGATGGCCGTGAGCCTTTCGACCGTCTCGGCCGAGGCCTGCGCGGCGGCCGTCTGTCCAGTGCGCTCCAGGCGCTCGATCTGTGGGCCGAGCTCCGCCTTGAGAGAGCGGATCCGGCGCACCGCCTGATACGTTTCCGCGATCCTCTCGTTGATCCGGGTCTGGAGCTCGTGTTGGGCCTCGAGATCGGCCACCGTGGCCTCGACCCGGGGGTCCAACAACACGCGGAACGGCTGACTCTCGGCCCATGAGCCCGCCGACAGGCGGACCGTATAGCGTCCGGGAACCGCCTTGGCTCCCCTGGGCGGGCCCCCGCGCAAAATCACACCTTCCGGGACCTCGCCGCCGGGATAGCGCAGATCCCACACGAACCGGTTCATACCCGTCTTCGCCGGTAGACGGCCGCGCCCGGAGGCGGCGCTCGAGTACGTGCGTACCACCCGGTCCTGGGCGTCGAGGATGTCCAGACGAACCTCTCCCTGGGGCGCCTTCGCGAAGGTGTAGAAGATCAGCACCCCCTCCGGTGGGTTCTCCGGATCTCGACTGCCCGGGCCTCGGGACCCACCTGGGATCTCCATCCGATAGGTGTCCCGGGGCCTGAACAGGTGCGCGGGCGCCTCGGCCATCTTGGGGGTGAGTTGCCGGAGAGGGGTCACGTCGTCCAGGATCCACAGCGAGCGCCCCTGGGTGGAGACGACCAGATCGTCGCGGTGGATCTTGAGGTCGGTGATGGGGGTCGGCGGCAGGTTGAGCTGCAGTGGCTGCCAGCGCGTACCGTCGTCGAAGGAGACATACATCCCCAGCTCGGTCCCGGCATACAGGAGCCCGCGGCGCACCGGGTCCTCCCGGACCACCCGCACGAACCGATCCGCAGGTATACCGTTCCCTCCGTCGGTCAGGAACGTCCAGCTCTTCCCATAGTCGTCGGTCCGGTAGACAAAGGGCCTGAAGTCGTCCCGTCGGTACCGGTAGAGCACCACGAACGCTCTCCCCGGCCGGTGCGGCGATACCTCGATGACGTTGACCGTGCCCTCGGGCATCCCCGCGGGGGTGACGTTCTCCCAGTGACCGCCGCCATCCCTCGACAGGTGCACGAGCCCGTCGTCGCTCCCTGCCCAGAGCTCGCCCGGCACCCCGGGCGCCTCCGCGAGCGCGAAGACCGTCCCGTAGGTCTCGACCGTCGTGATGTCGTGGTCGATGGGACCGCCGGGCGCGACCTGGCGAGCCGGGTCGTTCCGTGTGAGATCGGGGCTGACGACCTCCCAGGTCCAGCCTCCGTCGCGGGAGCGATGGACGTGGTTGGACGTGTGATATAGGACCTCGGGGTCATGGATGGAGAACAGGATGGGCGCATTCCACTGGAAGCGGAACTTGAGCGTGGATGGCGCCTGCCCGAGCGCGAGGACCGGGTACGTCGAGACGTTGCGGGTCTGACCGTTGGCCCGGTCCAGGCGCGTGATCTCCCCACCGTAGCTGCCGGCGAAGACGATGTTCGGATTCACGGGGTCCACGGCCACGTAACCACTCTCCCCGCCGCCCACCTCGTACCAC
>QJYK01000254.1 GCA_003248075.1 Gemmatimonadota bacterium
GTCGAGCCCTATCGCAAACCCAGGGGGGATGGCTGACGTGGACGCCGCCATCGACATCGCGGTCCTCGCCTTTCTCGCGATCACGGCGATCGCGCTTCTGCGGCTCCGGAGCCTCTTCGCCGTGGTGATGCTCTCCGGCATCTACTCCCTGCTGTGCGCCGCGCTCTATACGATGCTCGACGCCGTGGACGTGGCCTTCACCGAGGCGGCGGTCGGTGCCGGAATCTCGACGGTCCTCCTGTTGGGGACCCTGGCGTTGGTGGGGCACGAGGAGAAGAAGCCGACCCACCGACCGATCCTGCCGCTGTTCGTCGTCCTCGTGACTGGCGGAGTGCTCGTCTACGGAACGCGGGACATGCCGCCGTTCGGTCAGCCGGATAATCCCGCCCACCTGCACGTCGCGCCCCGCTACGTGGAGGAGTCGGGACACGAGGTGGGTCCGCCGAACATCGTGACGTCGGTGCTGGCTTCGTATCGCGGATACGACACGATGGGCGAGACGACCGTGATCTTCACCGCGGTCGTGGCCGTGCTTCTCCTGCTCGCGACCGGGAAAAAGCAGCGGTCATACGGGTCGAGCGAAGGCGACCTCGATCCGGTGGGAGGTGAGCCCAGCCGCGAGGTCGCCGATGGATGACCGGGTGATCCTGCGCGTCGGGGCCAAGGTGCTCATCCCCTTCATCCTGCTCTTCGCGCTGTACGTGCAGTTCCACGGTGACTACGGACCGGGCGGAGGCTTCCAGGCCGGAGTGATCTTCGCGGCGGGCTTCGTGCTCTACGCGCTCGTGTACGGGCTCGGCAACGCCAAGAAGGTGATGCCGCCGGCCGTAGTCCACGTGTGCTCGGCGCTGGGCGTGATGATCTTTGCGGGCACCGGCGTGGTCACCATGCTCCTCGGAGGGGGCTTTCTCGACTACAACGCGCTCGCCCACGACCCGCACCACGGACAGCACTGGGGCATCTTCTCCGTCGAGGCGGGCGTGCTGGTGACCGTCTTCGGCGTGATGGTCTCGATCTTCTACGCGTTCGCGGGGCGGAGAAGCTCGTGAGACTCCTCGGCTACTTCAACTACTGGATCGTCGTCGCCCTGATGATGATCGGCTTCTACACCATGATCTCCCGGGGGAATCTGGTGAAGAAGCTGGTGGGGCTGAGTGTCTTCCAGACCTCGGTGATGATTCTGTACATCAGCCTGGGGAAGATCTTCGGCGGAACGGCGCCCATCCTGCTCGAAGGCGAAGAGCACGTCGTCTACACCAACCCGATTCCGTCGGTGCTGATCCTCACGGCCATCGTGGTCGGCGTGGCCACCCTCGCCGTCGGCCTCGCGCTCGTGGTGCGCATCCACGAGGCCTACGGGACCATCGAAGAGGACGAGATCCACGTGCAGGACGACGTGATGTGATGCGCGAGAACCTGCCCGTCCTCCAGGTCGTCGTGCCGCTCCTGGCCGCGCCCCTGGCATTCCTGGTGCGGCGACCCCGCCTGTCCTGGCTGGTGGCTCTCGGTGCGGCGTTCTGGGCGTTCTTCGCCGCTCTCAGCCTCCTGACCGGGGTGCTGGCGAGCGGGGCGATCGGCTACGAGATCGGGGGCTGGGAGCCCCCGTGGGGCATCGAGTACCGCATCGACGAGCTCAGCGCGTGGGTCCTCGTGATCGTCTCGGGGATCGCGGCCGTAGTGCTTCCGTTCGCACGCGCCAGCGTCGAGCGGGAGATCGAGAGGGATCGTATCCCGCTCTTCTATACTGCGCTCATCCTGTGCATGACGGGACTCCTGGGCATCGCCGCGACGGGCGACGTCTTCAACGTGTTCGTCTTCCTGGAGATCTCGTCGCTTTCGGCCTACGGCCTGATCGCGATGGGCCAGAACCGACGCGCGCTGACGTCGTCGTATCAGTACCTCATCATGGGCAGCGTGGGCGCTACGTTCATCGTCATCGGCATCGGGCTCATGTACTCGATGACGGGGACGTTGAACATGGCGGACCTGGCCGAGCGACTACCCGCCGTGGCGGCGAGCCGGACGATTCCCGTGGCCTTCGCGTTCCTCGCGGTCGGCGTGAGCCTGAAGCTGGCGCTCTTTCCCCTCCACCTGTGGCTCCCCAACGCCTACACCTACGCGCCGTCGGCCGTCACGGCCTTCATCGCGTCCACGGCGACCAAGGTCGCCGTCTACATGCTTCTCCGGTTCTTCTTCACCGTGTTCGGGGCGGCGTTCTCGTTCGAGGTGATGCATCTGGATCGCATCCTCATGCCCTTGGCCCTGGTCGCGATCGTGGCGATGTCGCTCGTGGCGATCAATCAGGAGAACGGGAAGCGGCTGCTCGCGTACTCCAGCGTGGCGCAGATCGGCTACATGGTGCTGGGCATCAGCCTCGCGTCCGTGCTCGGCGTGGCGGCGGGGGTGCTCCACCTGTTCAACCACGCGCTGATGAAGGGGTCCCTGTTCATGGCGATGGGATGCGTCATGTACCGGGTGGGCTCGTGC
Organism: Gemmatimonadota bacterium; assembly: GCA_003248075.1. Taxonomy (GTDB): domain Bacteria; phylum Gemmatimonadota; class Gemmatimonadetes; order Longimicrobiales; family Gaopeijiaceae; genus SZUA-318. Next base: position 2,488 of record QJYK01000254.1, read on the forward strand.
CGCGTGGAGGCGATGGCCGGCCTGGGCAAGACCATGCCGTTCACGATGGCCGCGTTCGTGGTCGGTGGGCTGAGCCTGATCGGTGTCCCCCTCACGGTCGGCTTCATCAGCAAGTGGTACCTGGTTCAGGCCGCCCTCGAGAAGGGAATGTGGGGGATTGCGGCGGTCGTGCTCCTGGGCTCGCTGCTCGCGCTCGCCTATGTGTGGAAGGTCGTCGAGGTCGCGTACTTCCGACCGCCGCCTGACGGGCCCGGCGTGCGCGAGGCGCCGCTCAGCCTGCTGATTCCCACCTGGGTCCTGGTGGCGGCGAACCTCTGGTTCGGCATCGATGCGAAGACGACGGCCGGGGTGGCGCTGCGGGCGGCCCGGATGCTCCTGGGGGCCGGGTCGTGAGCCTCGGGGTGATGGCCGCGGTCGCGATCGCGCTGCCGGCGTTGGGGGCGTTCGTCGTGCTGGCTCTGGGGAAGTGGCCGAATGCCCGCGAGGCCGCGACCCTCACCACAGGGGTGGCGCTCTTCGCGCTCGTGGTGTCCATGATCCACCCGGTCGAGGACGGTACGGGCCAGGGGTGGACCCTTCTCGAGGTGCTGCCCGGCGTGACGCTCGGCCTCGAGGTGGAGCCGCTCGGGCTGGTGTTCGCGCTGGTCGCCTCGCTGCTCTGGCCCGTCACCTCGCTCTATGCCATCGGTTACATGAGGGGCCACCACGAGGAGAATCAGACCCGATTCTACTTCTTCTTCGCCATCGCCATCTCCGCCGCCATGGGCGTGGCGTTTTCGGCCAACCTGTTCACGCTGTTCGCGTTCTACGAGATCCTGACGTTGTGCACGTTCCCGCTGGTCACGCACCACGGGACCGAGGAGGCGCGCAAGGCCGGCCGAGTCTATCTGGGAATCCTCCTGACCACGTCGGTGGGCTTCCAGCTCCTGGCCATCATCTGGACCTGGCAGATCGCAGGCACGGTGGACTTCCGACCGGGAGGAATCCTGGCGGGCACGGCGTCGAAGGGCGTGCTCAGCGCCTTGCTCGTGCTGTTCGTGTTCGGCGTGGGGAAGGCGGCGGTGATGCCGTTCCATCGTTGGCTACCGGCCGCGATGGTCGCACCGACCCCCGTGTCGGCGCTCCTGCACGCGGTAGCGGTCGTGAAGGCAGGGGTCTTCACGATCCTCAAGGTCGCGGTGTACGTCTTCGGGCTCGACCTGCTGGGGACGCTGTCGTCCACGCCCTGGCTCGCCTGGGCCGCCGCCGCGACGATCATCCTCGGATCCCTGGTCGCGTTCACCAAGGACAACCTGAAGGCGCGCCTCGCCTATTCCACGATCAGTCAGCTCTCCTACATCGTGCTCGGGGCGCTGCTGGCCAACGAGGCGGGGATCATCGGGGGTGGCATGCACATCGCCATGCACGCGTTCGGCAAGATCACGCTCTTCTTCGGCGCCGGCGCGGTGCTCGTGGCCGCCCACGAGACGGACATCAGCCGGATGCACGGCCTCGGGCGCACCATGCCGATCACTTTCGGCGCCTTCTTCGTGGGTGCGCTGAGCATCATCGGCGTGCCCCCCGCGGGCGGCGCCTGGAGCAAGTGGTTCCTCGGGCTCGGCACGCTCGAGGCCGGGCAGCTGGGGCTGCTGGCCACCCTCATGGTCAGCTCGCTGCTGAGCCTCGTCTACCTGCTGGAGGTCCCGGTGCGCGCGTTCTTCGGCCGGCCGCCCGAGGACGCACACCACCCCGAAGGGATCCACGAGGCGCCGCTCCCGTCGCTGATCGCCATCGTGTTCACTGCCCTCGCCACGCTGACCCTGTTCGTGCACCCGGGCCTTCTCCACGACCTGATGACGATGGTGGTGTCTCGATGAGTCACGACGCGCCGCAGTCCCGTCCGCGCCGCCACCCGGTCCGCGGAGCCGACAGGAGGAGCCAGGCTCGCCGGAGGGCATGTGGGACCGGAAGTCCAGTGTAGACGCGCTGCTCCGGGTGCTGTACGTGGTTTGCGGCGTCCTGGTGGTGCTCGACCTCGTGATCCACCGCCACGCCGAGCACCCGTGGGAGGGGTTGTTCTCGTTCTACCCGCTCTACGGATTCCTCGGCATCGTGGTGCTCGTCGCGCTGGCCCGGGTGCTGCGTGCGGCGGTGATGCGGCCCGAGGACTACTACGATGCCGACTGACGTGCCGCCGTTCGTGGTCTACCTGATCGGGGCCGCCCTGGTGGCCCTGACCCGAGGGCACGTGCGGCGCGCGGTCCTGCTGGTCACTCCGGTGGTCGGCATGCTGACGCTGCTCGGCGTCGAGCCTGGCGCGCGCTGGGAGATGCCACTGCTCGGTTACCAGCTCGTCCCGTTCGAGGTGGACAAGCTCAGCCTGCTCTTCGGGTACCTGTTCAACCTCGCGGCCTTCCTGGGGAACCTCTACGCGCTCCACCTCGGTGAGGGGGAGCGACCGGGAGTCCAGCATACCGCTGCGGTCTTGTATGCGGGAAGCGCTCTCGGCGCCGTCTT
>QJYK01000018.1 GCA_003248075.1 Gemmatimonadota bacterium
TCCATCCGAGCATCTTCAAGGCGAGGCCGGCCACGATCACGGCGCCCACGCCCTGGGCGAACCCCACCACCTGGGCCGTGTTCTTGGCCCGGGTGACCTCCTTGTCCGTGTAGATCTTCTGGGGAACGGTCATGGTGTGGGCGCGTTGAGCCGGGGAGTACGGTCATCGCTCATAGGGAGAAGATGCGAATCGCACCGTCATCCCGCGAGCAGGGGTCGAGCTGTGCCAAGAGTCGAGTCGTTGCGCGCCCACGCGCCGACCCCCGGCACCCAGGAGGCCCTGCACGTGCCGCACATCCGGTTGCCGCTCGGATCACCCCCCGCCAGGTTGGCTGCGACTCCGCCACCCGAACGCTCCCGAGGGCTCCATGCGCGTGCTCCGCAACCTCCTTCTCGTCGCGCTGCTCCCTTCCGCAGCGATGGCTCAGCAGGCCCAAGCCGGCCCCCTCATCCACTCGGGCGGCGCGGTCTTCGACGTGCCCTCGCCGACGTTCGCGACCCCGGCCGACATGGAGTTCAAGTTGGCGTTCGAGGTGGCCACGCCGGCTCCTTCACCGGACCAGCTGAATGTGTCCCTGAACAGCGTGGCGCGTTACCTCAACATGCACGCTCGGGCCGGCGTGCCGGTTGATCGTATCCATGCGGCGGTCGTCGTGCACGGTGCGGCCGGTTGGGAGGTGCTGGACGACGCCGCGTATCGGGAGCGGTACGGCGTCGACAATCCCAACGCCGAGCTCGTGCGTGAGCTCGTCGCGGCGGGCGTTCCCGTGGTCCTGTGCGGTCAGACCGCCGCCTCACGAGGGATCCCCCGCGCCGGCCTCATCGAGGGCGTCGAGGTGGCGCTATCCGCCATGACGGCCTTCCTGGTGCTCCAGGAGCAGGGCTACAGGGTGAATCCGTGGTAGGAAGAGCGGTCACGGGATGAAGCAGGGTCGCGCCGATCCCCTGTCACCTCCTCAACGAAACAGCACGGCGATCGTGCCCATCGGCAAGAAGAGCCGCCCGGCGGTCCGCGGCAAGCGGATGAAGCCTTAGTGCGCGTGGAACCCATGGGCAGCCTCGTCCTTTGCGCCGACGATTACCGCCCAGGACGCGACCTCGCCCGACTGCAGCAGCGCCCGCTGCAAGGGGTCAAGCACTGGATGCCCTCCCACGCCAACCCGCGGTAGTCGGCATCCACCGCCAGCCGCCGCTACGGCGCGCCCTCCGCGTGGACCCGGTGACCGCGTTGCGCTGGGAGGCGTGAGGGGCGGGAGGGTGAGTCGAGCCGGGCGGCCCGTCTATCGGGCGGACGGAGCGCCCACGCGCATGGCCCTCGCTGGCCGACCTTCCCGGCCGCTCTCGGCGAGATGGGTCTTGATCCTCGACCAATACCGCTCACGCCAGGTGCGTTCGGTATCGGGAATCAAGTCCTTAGGGACACCGCGATGCGTCAGCACGAGCTCCGTTCCGCCGTCGGGGGTCGGAGTCAGCGTCACGGCCGCCATCGAGAAGATGCCCTCGGGGAAGCGCCGATGGCGCCACGCCTGCACGATACGTCGGCCCGGAACGAGGTCGACGTTGACTCCGGTGACCTCGTTGCCGTCGGCTGAAAAGGTACCGCCGACCTTTCGGCTGATCGTCGCTTCCCTTCCCGTGACGGCGGTGCGCTTCGTGGAGTCCGCCAGCAGCTCGTACACCGTGGCCGGCGGGGCCTTGAACTTCACGCGTTGCTTGATCGTCTTGCACATGGTTGCTCCTACGCTGCTCGTTCCGATCCGATCTGAAGCTCCGCACTCCGGACCCCCTCTTGAAGGTCCGGGGCAGGCTCCGAGCCTCCAATGTGCCTGCGGGGCAGCCGGCACTCGGCGCGCACGAAGATACCGGGGTGCGCGCTTCCGGGCACTCCGGTGGGGCCACCGATCGACCTCGCCGCGATCCGCCCGCGTTGTGGGCAAGTGTGAGGCGCGACGCGCCCGTGCGATCGGCGCGTTCCAACCTTGCGCACCCGGTCGGCGTCCATTAGTTCAGTTACTGACATATTTCAGTATCTGAATCATGGGGAGCCATGTCCGACCGAGGCGAGGTGCCCTTCCGGATCACACCCGTCGTGCTGCAGGTGCTGCTGTCGCTCTCCGGCGGGGACGCGCACGCCTACGGGATCATGAAGGACGTGGAGGCGCGCACCGGCGGTCGGGTGACGCTGGGACCGGGATCCCTCCACTTCACCCTCACTCGGTTGGAGGAAGCGGGTCTGATCGAGGACTCACCGGGACCCACGCACGCGGACCCGAAGGATGCCCGCCGCCGGTACTTCCGCATCTCGGTCCCGGGACGTCGGGTCCTGGGATCGGAGCTCGCCGTGTGGGCCGACGCCGTCGAGCTGGCCCGGACCCGTGATCTGCTTCCCGACGGTCGGAGCGGCAAGTGACCCGACCTCCGCTGCGCCGGTGGGAGCGGGCGCTGATCCAGTGCATCCTGGCACTGTATCCCGGGGCCTTTCGACGCGGACAGCGGGACGCGCTGGTGCAGACCTACACGGACGTGCTGCAGACGAAGGGCTCCGGTGTCGGCACCTGGCTGTGGCTTCTGCGGGACGCGGCCACGACGTCCCTGGGCATGCGGTTCGAGGCCGCGCTTCTTGGAAACCGTTCGAGGGAGGAGGCGACGATGGGGTGGGTGTGGCTGGACGGATTGGCGAGGGACCTCGGCTTCGCGCTGCGCACGCTTCGCAAGAGCCCCGCGATGACCGCGGCGGCGGTGGCGACGCTGGGGGTCGGGATCGGCGCCACCACGGCGGTGTTCAGCGTGGTGAAGGGGGTGATCCTGGATCCTCTCCCCTTCGAGGAGCCGGATCGCCTGGTGCAGGTGTGGACCCGCTATCTGCCTCCTTCCGGCTTCGACATCGCCCAGTTCCCCATCTCGGGTCCGGAGATCCTGGACTACCGGGACCAGAACCGGTCCTTCGCGTCCCTGGGTTACTACTCCACCGGATCGAGGGACCTCACGGGCGAAGGCGTCGACCCACAGCGGGTCGGGACGGTGTTCGTGAGCCAGCAGGTGCTCCCGACCCTCGGGGTCGAGCCCGTGCTGGGACGCTGGATCCGACCCGAGGAGGACCTCCCGGGCGCGGGCAACGTGGTCCTCCTGACCCACGACCTGTGGGTCGCCCGCTTCGGGAGCGATCCCGGCATCGTGGGTCGGACGATCTCCGTGAGTGGCCGCACCGCCCTCGTGGCAGGCGTCATGCCCGCGGGCTTCGCCTTTCCGGACGCACGCTACCAGCTCATCGAGAACTATGGTTTCGACGAAGCCAACCCGGGCGGACGCGCGGCGCATGGGCTGCGCGGGATCGGACGCCTTCGGGCCGGGGTCGGGCTGGATCAGGTGCGGGCCGAGGCCGAGGGAATCCACGCGGGCTGGGCCGAGCAGTTTCCGCACAACGTCGCCCATTTCCCGATCTTCCATCGCCTGACCGACGACGTGGTGGGCTTGAGCGTGCGTCAGACCCTCGTCCTCCTCATGAGCGCGGTGGTCGTCGTCCTCCTCATCGCCGTCGTCAACGTCGCGAACCTGCTGATGGCACGAGGCGAGAGCAGGTACAATGAGATGGCGGTGCGCAACGCGATGGGCGCGGGGCCCGCGCGCCTCGTCCGCCAGCTGCTCACGGAGAGCCTGACCCTGGCCATGCTCGGCAGCGTCCTGGGGCTGATCATCGCCCGGTGGGGGACCGCCGCCCTCCTGCGGAGCGCTCCCGCGACCCTGCCGCGCAGCGGGGAAGTGGGGATGGACGCGGTCGTGCTGCTCTTCTCGGGCGCCGTCACCATCGCCGCGGCGGTGCTGTTCGGCTTGGCACCGGCCCTCCAGGCCGGTCGGGCGCCGGCCGCGGCCCTGGCCGGTGAGCGCGCGGCCACGGCGGCGGGGGGACGCAGGCGCTTCCGTCAGGTCCTGGTGACGGCCGAGGTGGGACTCAGCGTCGTCGTGGTGCTCGCCGCCGGCCTCATCGCGCGGAGCTACAGGGAGCTCAGCGCCGTCGACCCCGGCGTGCGGGTGACGGGCACGCTCACCTTCCAGGTCAACCTCCCCCCCGCCCGATACCCCGTCGACGCAGACGTCGGCGTGTTCTTCCGGGAGCTCAAGGAGCGGCTGCAGGCGCTCCCCGGCGTCCGCTACGCATCGGCGGTGTCGCGGTTGCCCCTGAGCGGTGAGGCGGGGCGATCGGACTTCCGCATCGAGGGTCGGTCGCTCCCCGCGGACGGCGAGCGGATGTGGAACGCCGAATGGTCGGCGGTCCTGCCTGGATATTTCCGGACCGCCGGCAT
>QJYK01000128.1 GCA_003248075.1 Gemmatimonadota bacterium
GGCTCCGGGGCCCGAAGTTCTCGACAGGCAGCACCCCCGAACCTGGGACGACCATGTCGGACTCGAAGAAGCGACTCATCGTGGTGGGGGACCGGGTCCTGATCGCTCCGGAGGAAGGGGAGGAGCGGACCAGGGTCGGCCTCTACCTGCCGGCTACGGCCGTGGACAATCAGGCGGTCCAGGGCGGAACGGTCGTGGCGACCGGTCCCGGCACCGCGGTCTCGGCTCCCACGGAGCTGGACGAGGAGCCGTGGAAGATCGGCGCGACCGAGCCGCGCTACATGCCGTTGCAGGCCCGCATCGGCGACTACGCGATCTTCTTCCGACGGGCGGCGGTGGAGATCACGTTCGAGGGCACGCGCTACCTGGTCGTGCCACAGGCGGCCATTCTCACCCTCGTGCGGGAAGAGGACGAACAGGACCCGGGCCTTCTCCCGTTCTAGACGGCGAGTAAGGCGCTCGCCCGGGCGCGTCCGGTCCGTCGATCTGGGCCGCTACCGCGCCGTCGTCGACGACTGGTCCGCCTTCGTCCGGGCCGCCGAGCGCGAAGAGCCGACCGTGTTCCGCGTGCGCGAGGGGCGCATCGCCGCGTCCGACCTGGCGGCGCGTCTGGAAGCGCAGGGCTTTCGCCTCCGAACGCTGGAAGGAATGCCTGGCTTCCTCCAGGTCGAGCATGGCCCGCGCCCGGTCTCGCTCACGCTGGAGCACTGGCTGGGGCTGCTCTACGTGCAGCAGGCTTCCACCGGCATCGCCGCTCCGCAGCTCCAGGCGCAGGGCGGAGAGCGGGTACTCGACCTGTGCGCCGCACCCGGCGGCAAGACCACGCACATCGCGGAGCTCATGCGGGAAACCGGCGCGTTGGTGGCCGCCGAGGTGAGCGAGGGGCGGATCCGGGGACTGCTCGGGAACATCTATCGCCTCGGTCTCACGAATGTCCTGGTGGTGGCGGCGGACGGGCGCGACTTCCCCGACGGCGCGACCTTCGACCGCGCGCTCGTCGACGCACCCTGCTCCGGGGAAGGGACGCTTCGGCGTCGCGGCGGTCGGCCACCCGACCAGTCGGCTTCCTTCCTTCGCCACGTCACGCGCGTCCAGGAGACCCTGCTCCGCCGGGCGATCCGGATCGTGCGACCGGGGGGAACGATCCTTTACGTGACATGCACGTTCGCGCCGGAGGAGAACGAGGCGGTCGTGTCCCGTGTGCTCGCCGACGCTCCGGTGGAGCTGGAGCCTCTCGAGCTCCCGGTCCCGCACGCCCGCGGCCTGACCGCATTCGGCGACCAGCGCTTCGATGCGCGCCTCGAGGGCGCGGCTCGCGTCTACCCGCACCACCTTGACTCCGGCGGGCTGTTCCTCGCGCGGCTGCGCCGGCTGGACGACGGCACCCCTGCGCGCCCGTCCGCCTGGCGGCCGGTGCCGCAGGTTTTCCCTGGCGACGCCATGACCGACGCGCAGGCCGGCTCGTTGATCCAGACCGGCGTGGTCCCGACCCTGGACCATTTCGGCGTCGACCCGTCGCGTCTCACGGACCTGGGCTGGATGACCCGCGGCGGGCGCCTCTGGCTCCACGGAGCCACGTCCTGGCCGGTGGAGTCGTGGAGCCCCGGCGACTGGCGGGTCGTGTCGTTGGGCTTCCGCGCCCTGGAGTTCGACCCATCCGGGCGGCCGCGGCCCACCAACGACCTGCTCCAGTGGCTGGACGGCGCGTGTACCGGGTCCACGGTGGACCCGGACGACCGCCAGCTCACCGAGCTCCTGGCGGGCGCGCCCGTCGCGTGGCCCATGGAGCTCAGCGGCCTTCAGGCCATGCGCTGGCGCGGACGTGTTGTGGGTCGCGGCGTGCCGACGACGGCGGGGCTGCGCAGCGAGATCTCGAAGGCCCGCGCTCGCGACCTCGCCGCGGTGGTCAGCGGGGGCTCGGCGGAGGTCCGGCCCGCAGACGACTGACGAAGCGCGCGTCGGCCGGGGCCAAGCGCAGGGTAGCGAGCTCTTCCGGCGTGAACCATCCGACGCTGGAGTGTTCGACGGGAGCGGGCTCGCCGACCGCATCCACCTCGACGAAGCGTACGATGAAGGGGGATTCGGGGTCATGGACCTCGAGGAGCAGCGCGCCCAAGGCGCGCGCTTCCATGCGGAGCTCCTCGCGTAGCTCCCTCCGGACGGCGGCCAGCCAGTCTTCCCCGGGGTCGAGCTTGCCGCCCGGGAACTCCCAGAGGCCGCCGTGCCGCTTCTCGGGTGGTCGGCGACCGACGAGATAGCGTCCGTCCCGGGCGATCACGGCGGCCACCACCGGGATGTCCGCCGACCCGCTACTCCGCACGCAGCGCCACCACCGGATCGACCCGGGAGGCCCGTCTCGCCGGGAGCCAGGTTGCGGAGACCGCGACCACCAGGAGGAGCGCCGGGGCGACGACGAACGAGATGGGGTCGACGGGGGATACCTGGAAGAGCACCGAGCGCATGAGCCGGGTGAGCGCGGCGGCGCCGCCGAGGCCGAGGACGACGCCCGACGCGGCCACCCATGCGCCCTGCTGGAAGACGAGCCCGCGGATGTCCTCGCGCTTGGCGCCGAGGGCCACACGCACGCCGATCTCCCGGGTCCGTTGGCTGACGACATAGCTGATCACGCCGAACAGGCCGACCGCGCCCAGGAAGAGCGCTACGCCCGCCGCGATCGCGAGAAGCACCATCGTGAACGAGGTGCCTGCGATGGCGGCGGCCGTCACCTCCTGCATGGAGCGCACCGAAGTGATCGGAACGGTCGGGTCGAGCTCGGTCACGATCTCGCGAATGGCCTCCACCGGCACCGCGACTCCCGGGGCGCTCCGCACCAGAACGTACATCCAGCTCAGGTTCGGGTACCCCCAGTCCGCGACCCGCATGGGTAGGTACGCCCAGGGGCCCGGCGCTTCACGGATGCTGCGCTCGCGCGCGTCGGCGACCACGCCCACGATGCGCGCGTAGGTTCCTTCCTCGTCCCAGCGGATCCCCTTGCCCAGCGCTTCGCCGCCCAGGAATCGATCCCGGAACGACGCGTTCACGAGCATCACGGGGGCCGCTCCGTCCTGCCAGTCGTCGCGGTCGAGGGTACGTCCCTCGAGCAGCTCCTGTCCCATCGACGCCAGATAGTCGGCGGCGATCACCTTGTACATGGATACGGGCGGCAGCTCTTCGTCGGAACGCTCGATCCCCTCGACATAGAACGATCCGCCGTTGGCGGAGCCCCTCCCGAGCGGGACGAGCGAGGTCAGACCCACGTCCAGGATACCCGGAAGCGTGGCCACCCTGTCCGCTACCTCCTGATGGAAACGCGCGGCCTCGGCGTTGTCGGCCCCCTCGACGAGGGACATCCCCACCGTGAGGACATCGCGTCCGTCGAAACCGGGGTCGATGGTACGGAGAGCCTGGAAGGAGCGGAGCATCAGTCCCGAGCCCACCAGGAGGACGAGCGCGAGTGCGAGCTGGCCTGCGACCAGCACGTTGCGTGTGCGGTGCCGGGCGCGCCCGTCGGTGGTTCCGCGGCCGCCGTCGCGCAATGCCCGTGCGAGCCGCCCCCCGCCGTAGCGCACCAGCGGGAAGGCCCCGAGCGTCAGAGCCGTGACGACCGACAGTGCCGAGGCGAACCCGAAGGTCGTCGCGTCCATGCCCAATTCGTGCACCCGAGGCAGCGCGGCGGGTCCGTTCGCAGCCAGCAGCTCGATGCCCGCCCACGCGAACGCCACTCCGAGGGCGCCCCCCGCCACTCCGAGCAGGACTGCCTCCGCGAGGAAGCCGGCGGCGATGCGCCACACGCCGGCACCCATCGCGGCGCGCACCGCGAGCTCCTTCTGACGCGATTCCGCGCGTACCAGGAAGAGGTTCGCCACGTTCGCGCACGCGATCAGCAGGACGACGCCCACGGTGCCCAGAACGATCCAGAGGGCATCGGCCACGTCCTTCCCCACGATGCGATCCTGGAACCGCTGTACCGTCACCGTCCAACCGGCCTGTCGCAGGAACTCCGCTGTGAGATCGGGGAAGTACTCGGGAATCCGCGCTTGAAGCTCCGTGGCGCGGCTCTGGGCGTCAGCGACCGAGAGGCCGTCCGCGATGCGGGCGATCGCGGGCAGGCCGAAGGTGCCGAACGGGCCGTGTGGGTCGATGCGCATCGGCTCGAGGGCCACCGCGCCGACGCTCGGAAAGGCGAAGCCGCGCGGCATGACCCCCACGATCTCCGTGACCACGCCGTCCAGCTCGATCGTACGCCCGACCACGTCGGGATCGGAGCCGAAGCGCGACCGCCAGGCTGCGTCCATGAGGAGCACCACCGGCGCGGCACCTTCGGCGACGTCGCCCTGGTTGAACGGCCGGCCCATCACCGGCTGCACCCGGAGGACGTCGAAGATCTCGGGAGTGACCGCGCCGAGCTCCACACGCTCGGGGCGGGGGCCGCCCACCAGGTTGCGGTCCGGGGTGCCGAACGCCGCGAGCGCTGCGAAGAAGTCTGCATCCTCGCGGTAGAAGTTCTGCATCCCCTGGGAGCTCTCCAGCTCGGGAAGGTCGAGCCCGGGCGCGTGGTGGCGGAGCGCCACGATCCGGTCGGAGTCCGGATAGGGCAGGGGCCGAAGGAGCACCGTATTCACCACGGCGAAGATCGCGACGTTCGCACCGATCCCCAGCGCCAGCGTCAGCACCGCCGCACCGGAGAATCCCGGCCGGCGCGCCAGCGCGCGGGCGGCCTGCCTCAGCTCGATCAACCAGCTCATGATCCCGTCCCCCCATCCGAGCCCGTCGGAGCGGGCGCCTCGTCCACGGCCGCCACGGGCGGCCCACCATTCCGCTGGAATGCGGGCGACCAGGTCAAGGGCCGCCCGTATCCCTTCGGTCCACGCCGCGCGCGACCCCCTCGTCGCTCTGGTCGCCGCCAACGTCCGCTCAAGGTCCCGTTCCGCGTCCGACAGCCACTCGCATCGGAAACGACGCGGCATCAGGCCCGCCAGCGTCCGGTAGACGGCGAGCGGGAACCGAACCGAGAGGGGAAGACGCTTCACACGCTTCCCAGGGCCCTTGTTGCCCTCGCCGCGTCCACGAGGGCCTGCAGCCGGTCGGTTTCCCCGCGGAGCGCATCCCGTCCCCTGGGTGTCAGCCGATAGTACCGGCGGCGCTGATCGTCGTCAGGATCGTCCTCCCCCTCCAACGCCTCCACCAGGCCCGCGTCGGACAGGTCCCGCATCGACCCGTAGAGGGTGGCCGGCCACAGCCGGACGGCCCCGTCGGTCCGCTTCTCCACCGCCTCGCGGATCGAGAATCCGTGTCGGGCTCCATCCGCGAGCGCCAGGAGGATGTGGAACCAAACCGGCTTGAGCGGGATCGGCGAGGAGCGGCGAGACGGTCGAGGGGACATGGCGGCGGGGGTCGAACGAATCGGGAGCGTAAATCAGTATAACCCGATACCGATATTATTCAATACTGTTCACACCCGGACGGCCGCCGGGGACGTAGAGCGCCAGCCCCGCACACGCCAGTGCCGCCATGGTCGCGCCGAAGAGGAAGGGGGCCGACGGTCCCAGGCCTGCCCAGGGGCCAATCCCCTGCCAGAGGAGGCCAGCGATCAGCGAAGCGGGCAGCGCCGCGAGGCCGATCGCCGCATGGTAGGTGCCGAAAGCCGTACCCCGCAGCTCGGGGGCCACGAGGTCGGCGACCAGCGCCTTCGCGGCTCCGGCAGCCATCCCGTGGTACATGCCGTAGACGACGAAGAGCGCGATCACCTGGACCCGGCTCTCGGCCATCGCGAAACCCAGGTAGACGAGGGCGTATACCACCCAGGCCGCGGCGAGGACGCGCTTGCGCGGGAAGCGGTCGGCGAGCCGACCCGCGGGGGCCGCCACCGCCGTATAGACCAGATTGAAGCCGACCAACATCCAGAGAAGCCCGAGCACCCCCAGGCCGCGCTCTTGTGCGCGCAGGATGAGAAAGGCGTCCGAGGAGTTGCCCAGCTGGAACGCCGTCGAGACCGCGAGGAACATGCCGAAATCGCGTCCCAGCCCCTTCAGCGTCAGACTCGGTCGTCGCGACGGTGGGCCCGCTCCGACGGGGACGTCCTCGGCGCCGAGCGCGAGCACGACGACCGCCAGAACCGCCGGCGCAACGGACCATGCGACGAGGGTTCTGAAGGTGGCCGCCTCCAACCGAAGCCCTCCGCCCTGGTCGTAGGCCACGATCGCCAAGGCCGCGAGGAGCCCGAAGACGGCGCCCCCGGTGTCGGCGGCCCGGTGCAGGCCGAATGCGAGGCCCCTGCGCCCGGGCGCCACCGAATCGGCCAGGAGCGCGTCGCGCGGAGCCGTGCGCACGCCCTTGCCCACGCGGTCGGACCAGCGCACCAGTGCAACGACGGGCCAGGTCGTCGCGAGCAGATAGAACGGCTTCGAGGCCGCGGACAGCGCGTAGCCCGCGACGGCCAGGCGCTTACGCGCGCGCAAACGGTCGGACAGCCATCCGGAGCCGAGCTTGAGCACGCTGGCGGTAGCCTCCGCGACGCCTTCGACGACGCCCACCGCCCAGGTACGCACGCCCAGGACGTTGGCGAGGAAGAGCGGCAGGACGTTCTGGAGCATCTCGCTCGAGACGTCCGTGAGGAAGCTCGTCGCGCTCGCCACCCAGACGTTGCGGTGGAGCCCGGAGGCGCGTGTGGGGGCGTCGGCCATGTCAGAGCCCGATCGTGGTCCCGATCGCGAGTGAGAGAGCGCCGACCGTGTCCGTGATCTCGTCCGACACCCGGTCGTATTCGCCGAGCGGCAGGGTCCAGCTCGCGAGCGCCGCGATCACCACGCATGCGGAGTGGAGCACGAGCGGATAGGGGAGCCGCGGCGCATTCCGTGTCATGGAGTCGGGTGTGTCTCGAGGGGAAGGGTCTCGTCGAGCGCGAGCAGTGTGGTCAGGATGGTGCGCAGCGCGTTCAGGTACTCACCCGGGTCGACGTTCTCGAAGTCGTCGGTCGGGCGGTGATAGTCCGGATGGTCCTCGACGCCGAAGTAGAGGAACGGGATCCCCTCCTGAAAGAAGGCGGCGTGGTCCGAGGAGCGGGTCCAGTCGTCTCCCTCCGGCGCGCCCGGTCGGTCGTGTCCGAGGGCCAGCTCCACCGGCGAGGTCGCGGCCACTCGCTCGAGCAGCGGTACGAGCGCAGGCGTGTGTGCGCCGCCGGCGGCCCACAGGAGTCCGCCGGTGCGCGCGACCATGTCGAGGTTGACGTCGATGGCGACCTGCTCGAGTGGCACCGGCGGATCGGCGACAAAGGCGTGGGCGCCCCTGAGCCCCGATTCCTCCGCGTCGAAGGCCACGAACAGGATCGAGTTCCGGGTCGTGGTCGCGCGCAGTGCCCGAGCGATGGCCAGGAGCGCTGTGGCCCCCGAGGCGTTGTCGTCCGCCCCGTTGAAGACGACGCCGTCGCGTACGCCCAGATGGTCGTAGTGTGCCGAGACCACGATGTAGCGCTCCGGGTGCTCGGAGCCGGTCCTTCCGCCGATGAGGTTGACCCCTTCCCGCGCCTCCGCCTCCCCCGCGGGGAGCCAGCTGAAAGGCCAGTCGAACACCCCCCCGACGGGCTCGACGCCTGCGGACCGGAACCCCTCGGCGAGATAGGCGCGGGCGAGGGCCGCACCCTGGGTCCCGGTCGCCCGGCCCGCCAGGGGGTCGGACGACAGGTACCGGAGGTCCTCCAATAGCTGGACGCTGTCGGCGGAAAGGGCCTCCAGGGGTGTGACCGGGGGCGCCTGGGCGCGAGACCCACAGGCGACGCAAAGGCACAACGCGGCGACGGCCGCGGCGGTCTTCGAAGCTGCGATCGGCATCGGCACGCAAGGTACGGTGCGAGGCGCGTCGCGGCACGGGCCGTTCCGCGGGCGCCGGTGGGGCCGCTACCTTCAGCCGGTCGACAACCTCGCCACGGAGTCGAGCCATGGAGGAATCGAGGTCCTGGACCCGCCGGGGGTTCCTGCGCCAGACCACCTCGTGTGCCGCCCATCTCGGCCTGATGAGCGCGGTCGCACCGGCGTGGGTGCGGGGCCTGTGGGCGGCGCAGGAGCGATACCCCGTGGTCGCTCGCGAGCCCTGGGGCCGCCTCGAACGGGTGGCTGAGGGTATCTGGGCGTTGGTGTCCACGCCGCTGGAGGGCGACCGGACCACGCTGTGCAACGGGGGTATCGTGGCGGGGCGCGCAGGCGTCCTGATCGTCGAGGCCTTCGGGTCGGACGCAGGCGCGCGCTGGATGGCGGAGCGGGCGCGGGAGCTCACGGGGAGGGCGCCGACGCACGTGGTCGTGACCCACTACCACGGAGACCACACGGCCGGCCTGCGGGGCTCGGCCGAGGCCGCCGACGTCACGATTTTCGCCACTCCGGTGACAAGAGACCTGGTCAGGGAGCGCGGCCAGACCCCGCCGACCCAGCTCCTCGACTCGGCGCGTCCCCTGGACACGCGCCGGCCGACGGAGATCGATCTGGGCGGCCGCTCCGTGGTGATCGTGCCACGCCGGGGGCACACGGCTTCGGACGTGAGCCTCGAGATATCGGACCCTGCGGTGGTGTTCTGCGGCGACCTGGTCTGGAACGAGATGTTCCCGAACTATGTGGACGCCTCGCCTTCGCGGCTGTCGCAGGACGTTCGGCTCCTGCGCGCACAGGGGGCCGACACGTACGTTCCGGGGCACGGGCCGCTCGCGGACGCGGTCGCGCTGGACCGGTACGTCGCATTGCTGGACGACGTGGAAGCCGCAGCCCGCCGGGCGCTCGAGGCGGGCCACAGCGCGGAGGAAGCCGGCGCCGCGTACGCCGTGCCGGCGGCGCTCGGTGCGTGGACCCTGTTCAATCCCGCGTATTTCTCGCGGGCGATCGACTCGTGGATGCGCGAGCTGGCCGGCTGAGGCCGGCAGGAAGCCAAGACGGACCAACGGAGACAGCATGTCGGGTAAGAAGGGCACGATCGCCATTCTCACCGGCGGCGGAGACGTCCCGGGCCTGAACCCCGCCATCCGGGCGGTGACGATTCGTGCGACCCGGGAGGGCTATCGGGTCCTGGGCATCCGCCGGGGCTGGCGTGGGCTGGTGGACCTGGTGCCCGAGCCGGGCGTGGACAACTCGGGGTGTTGCCTCGACCTCACGGAGGACGTCGTGAACCGGGTGGGACGGACAGGCGGGACCTTCCTGCACACCTCCCGAACCCGGGCCAGCCACCTGCCCAAGGCGTTCGTCCCCGAGCACCTCACGGGGAGCTACCAGGACGACATCAACGACATCACCCCCGAGATCCTGAAAAACCTCGACTTCCTCGGGGTGGAGTATCTGGTCCCGATCGGCGGGGACGACACCCTCTCGTATGCCCACCGACTCCACCAGGAGGGCGTCCGGGTGGTGGCCCTTCCGAAGACGATGGACAACGACGTTCCGGGAACCGACTACTGCATCGGTTTCAGCACGTGCGTCACGCGGATCATCGAGCTGACGCACCGCCTGCGCACCTCGGCGGGATCGCACGAGCGCATCCTCGTCATCGAGGTCTTCGGACGCTACGCGGGCTTCACGGCGCTGCTCCCGACCATGGGTGGAGCCGCCGACCGATGCGTCATCCCCGAGCACCCGTTCGATCCCGAGCTGCTCACGGAGCTTCTGGTCCACGACCGGAACCGCAATCCGAGCCGCTACTCCGTCGTGCTCGTCTCGGAAGGCGCGACCCTGCGCGACCACACCGACATGGTCTTCGAGAGCCACGAGGCGGATCAGTTCGGACACAAGAAGCTGGGCGGGATCGGGGATGCCGTGGCGGAGATCATCAAGAACCGCTCGCCGCACTACAACCACGGCAAGGTCATCAACGTGGTGAACCAGCGGCTCGGCTACCTGGTGCGCTCCGGGGACCCGGACGCGCTCGACTCGATCGTGCCGATGGCCTTCGGCAACCTGGCCATGGATCTCATCCTCCAGGGACGCAGCGGGCTTCTGGTCGCGGTACGCAACGGCGTGTACAGTCCGGTGCCCATCGAGTCCGTGATGGGAGCGAAGAAGGTGGTCGACGTGGCGCAGTACTACAACGCCGACCGGCTGCGCCCGAAATACGACGCCTTCGGTTCGAGGCCGCTCTTCATCATGACCAGCGGAGCGTGACGATGCCCGGATCGGGTCCGTCGTAGTCGACCGTGGACGCCCTGCCGACCCAGGACCAGGTCCAGGCCCTCGTGGAGGGTCGGATGCGGACCCCATTCGAGGTCCTGGGGAACCATCCTCTGGGGCCGGAGGGCGAGTCCGGTCGGGTGGTCCGCGTCTTCCTGCCCTGGGCCGCCGAGGTCGTGCTCCTGCCGCACGACACGGACCCGGTGTCGATGGATCGCGCGCACGAGGAGGGGCTCTTCCAGGCGGTCTTCCCCCATAGGCACCATTACTTCCCCTACCGGCTGCGGGCGACGGACCGGCGCGGGAGGACCGTCGATCTGGAGGATCCCTATCGCTTCGGGCCCATGGTGGACGAGGGCCGCGTGGAAGCCTTCCTGTCCGGAGGCGAACGCCGAGCGCATCAGGTGCTGGGCGCGCGCCTCGCGTCGGCCGACGGCGTGGAGGGTGTGCTCTTCGCGGTGTGGGCGCCGCACGCGGTTGCGGTCAACCTGATGGGCACGATGAATCGATGGGACGCGCGGGCGCACCCCATGAGGCCACGAGGGGCGACCGGCGTCTGGGAGCTCTTCTTCCCGCACGTCCAGGTGGGGGCGGCCTACAAGTACCATATCGTGACCACGTCCGGCCGCCGCATCGACAAGGCGGACCCCTTCGGGCGCGCGGTGGAGCTCAGGCCCGCCACCGCCTCGGTGGTCTGGGACCCTCATCGTTATGAATGGGGAGACGGCGAGTGGATGGCGGCGCGCGCTGGCTGGAACCCCGCCGACCGCCCCATGAGCGCCTACGAGGTCCACCTCGGCTCATGGAAGCGCACTCCAGCGCACGAGCGGGAGTACGGCGATCACGGTTGGCCAGGGTACCGGGCGCTCGCCCACGACCTTCTGCCCTACGTGAAGGAGCTCGGCTTCACGCACGTGGAGCTGCTCCCGGTGCTGGAGCATCCGTACGACCAGAGCTGGGGCTACCAACCGCTGGGCTTCTTCGCGCCCACCTCGCGTTATGGCCTGCCCGACGACTTCCGCTACTTCGTAGACGCCGCGCACCGACTCGGTCTGGGTGTGATCCTCGACTGGGTTCCCGGGCACTTCCCCGAGGATGTGCACGGTCTGGGTCGCTTCGACGGAACGGCGCTCTTCGAGCACCCCGATCCCCGCCTGGGTCGCCACCCCGACTGGGGGACGTACGTCTTCGACTTCTCCAAGCCGGCCGTACGCTCCTTCCTGGTGTCGAGCGCGATGCACTGGCTCGAGGACTACCACGTGGACGGCCTGCGCGTGGACGCGGTCGCGTCCATGCTCTACCTCGACTACTCCAGGGAGCCGGGCCAGTGGCTTCCGAATCCCTTCGGAGGAAAGGAGAACCTCGACGCGGTCGCCTTCCTGAAAGAGCTGAACGACGCAGTGCATGCCGCACACCCGGGTACGTTGGTCATCGCCGAGGAGTCCACTTCCTGGGCTGGGGTCTCCCACGACACCGACCGCGGCGGCCTGGGCTTCGATCAGAAGTGGAACATGGGTTGGATGAACGACACGCTCGACTTCATGTCGACCGACCCACTCTTCCGCGGCGGCAAGTACGAACGGCTGACCTTCTCCCTCATCTACGCGTTCAGCGAGCGCTTCGTGCTTCCCCTGTCGCACGACGAGGTGGTGCACGGGAAACGCTCCCTCCTGTCCAAGATGCCGGGCGACATCGACGCGAAATTCGCCAACCTCCGGCTCATGCTGGCGTACTTGTGGGCACATCCGGGCAAGAAGCTCGTGTTCATGGGCGCCGAGCTGGCCCAGTGGACCGAGTGGGACGTGGACACGGGCCTGGACTGGCCGCTGCTCGATTATGGGACGCATCGGGGTGTGCGCACGCTCGTGAGCGCGCTCAACTGGGCCTACAATACGGAGCCCGCCCTACACGGACGCGACTTCCATCCCGACGGGTTCGAGTGGCTCGACTGCCACGACCCCCAACGCGTGGTCCTGTCGTTCGTCCGCTGGTCGCCGGGGTGGGAGGATTGCGTGATCGTGGTCGCGAACTTCACTCCCATCGTGCACGAGGACTTCCATCTCGCCGTGCCATTCCCCGGCCGCTACCGGGTGATCCTCGATACCGACGCGCCGGACTTCGGCGGCGCCGGTGGTCCGTTGGGCCGTGAGCTCGAGTCGGTGGAGGGAGAGGTGCACGGGCGGCAGCAGCATCTGCGGCTGCGTCTTCCCGGTCTCGCGGTGCTCTATCTCAAGCGCGCCTGAGGTTCCGCCGCGCTTCCCACGAGGCTCAGCCCTCGGGTGGGTCGTCCCCCTCGACCTTCCCTGAGAGCGCAGGCGCGTAGTACTGGTCCGCATACTCCCGCACCATGCGCGCCGTGGTGAACTTCGACCCGGCCACCTTGATGGCTTCCTTCATGATCCGCACCCACCCCCCGGGAAGCCCCCGCTCGTCCAGACGGTAGTAGAGGGGGACGACCTCGCGCTCCAGGATCTTGAAGAGGTTCTCGTGGTCCAGGGCGTCCGCCTCGTCCTCCGATTCGGCGTCGGCCACCGGGATGGCCCATCCGTTCTCGCCGCTGAACCCCTCTGCCCACCACCCGTCGAGCGTGCTGAGCTGGGGGACCCCGTTGAGCGCCGCCTTCATGCCGCTCGTCCCCGACGCCTCCAAGGGCACCCTGGGCAGGTTCAGCCACACGTCGACGCCTTGGACGAGGCGGTGCGCGACATGTAGCTCGTAGTCCTCGAGGAATGCGATCCGTCCCTCGAAGCTCGTATCGCGCGTGAGCTGCCAGACGCGCTGCATCGTGCGCTTGGCCTCGTCGTCCGCGGGGTGGGCCTTGCCGGCAAAGATGATCTGCACCGGCCGCTTGATGTCGGTCAGCAGGCGCCGCAGCCGGCCCTCGTCACGGAAGAGCAGGTTGGCCCTCTTGTAGGTCGCGAAGCGCCGGGCGAACCCGATCGTGAGGGGCTCCGGGCTGAGCAGCGTGCCGGCGCCCGCCAGATGTGCCGCCTCCTTCCACAGCTCGATCCAGCGGCTCCGGGCCTGCTCCCGGCAGAAGTCCAGAAGCGTGCCCTTCATCCTCACGTGGGCGGCCCAAAGCGCCGCGTCGTCCACCTCGGCGACGCGGTCCCAGATCGCCGGGTCGTCTGCGTCGTCCTCCCAGACCGGACCCAGGACCTCGTCCAGGAGCTCCATCACCCGATGGGACATCCAGCTCGCGAGATGGACGCCGTTCGTGACGCCCCCGATGGGGATGCGCCCGGGCTCCCTTCCGGGCCAGAGTGACATCCACAGCTCCTGGGTCACCCTGCGATGGCGTCGGGAGACGCCGTTCACCCGGGCGGCGAGCCGGATCCCGGCCGCGGTCATATGGAAGCGTCCGTGGTCGAGCTCCGGATGCCGCCCCAGAGCCACGAACGCGGCCCGGTCGAGGGGACCCTCGGCCCAGTAGTCCGAGCACACCGCGTCGACGATCTCCGGCTCGAACATGTCGTGCCCCGCCGGGACCGGGGTGTGCGTGGTGAACACGGTGTTCGCGCGAACGGCGGTGGTGGCGTCGGCCATCGATACGCCCTCCGCCAGCTGCTCGCGGAGGCGCTCGACCATCATGAACGACGCGTGACCCTCGTTGGCATGCCAGGCCCCGGGCGTGATTCCCAACGCCCTGAGCACGCGCACCCCCCCCACGCCGAGGATCCACTCCTGCTTGAGCCGGTGCTCCCTCCCGCCGCCGTAGAGCTTGTACGTGAGCTCTCGGTCCTCCTCGTGGTTCTCCTCGAGGTTCGTGTCGAGCAGGTAGATGCGCACGCGACCCGCGTCCAGGCTCCAGGCGCCGAGGTGCACCGGCCGGTCACCGGTCATGACCGTCGTCAGCGAGAGCTGCCCATCCGGGGCGGGGAGCCGCACCAAGGGCATGTTCTCCGGGTCGAAGACCTCGTCGGAGTCCTCCTGCCAGCCCTCGAGGTTGAGCTTCTGATCGAAGTAACCCTTCGAGTACAGGAGTCCCACGCCGATGAGGGGCACTCCTTGGTCGGAGGCCGCCTTGCAGTGGTCACCCGCCAGGACGCCCAGACCGCCCGAGTAGATCGGAATCGAGTTGTGCAGACCGAACTCGGCGCAGAAGTACGCCACGGGGCGGTCACGGGACACGTCCGGATGCTCGGTCGCGAACCAGGTGTCCTCCCGTGCCAACATGGCCTCGAACTCGCCCATGACGCTATCGTACAACGCCAGGAAGTCCGGGTCGGTGGAGAGGTGGGCGATTCGGCCGGGGGTGACGCGTCGGAGCAGGGCCACGGGGTTGTGCCGCGTGGCCGACCAGAGCATCGGGTCGACGGCCTTCAGCATCCGCCGGGCACGGCGGTTCCACCGCCACCACAGGTTGAGCGCGATGCGCTCGAGCCCCTTGAGGCGCTCAGGCAGATAGGGGATCTTGTTCGACTCTTCCGTCATGGAATCGTGAATCCATCGTCACCGTAGAGGGGTACCGCTCGGGGCCTCGTGGCGTGAAAGTATCGCCACGGGCCTGAGGGAATTGAAGCCCGAGACACACCGACCCCGACGTGGCCCCGGCCACGACCGGGGACACGAAGGAGGAGGCGCAGATGAACATGGCGGGCGACCGTATGCAAGATCGGATCCAGACCTTCGTGGCCAGCCATCCGGGAGGCTGGGACCACGAGGCATGGCTGGCGCTGCTGGCCGACCTGGCCGCGAGTGGGCACGACACCTCCGACGCCGAGGCCATCGGCAAGGCGTTGGAGCGGGAGCGCGTGCGAGCGGTTCTGGTCGCGGCCGGCGTGAAGGGGCTCGGCCCAAAGCGACTGGACGCGCTGGTTGAGCACTTCGGCACGCTCTGGGCGCTCCGCCATGCTTCGGCGGACCAGCTGGCCGAGGTCCCGGCGGTTCCTCGCGCGTTGGCGGAAGCCGTCGCAGCGGCGATCCGCTGACGCCACGGCCACAGCTTCTGCCCGCGCGGACCACGAAGGACTCGGGGGCCGGCGGGATCCCCTGAACGGTCGTAGGGCTCCGCCGGGGCGGGCCGGGATCCGGAGCGGCCGGGCCCCGGTCGTCGGGCCCTCGTGACAACGGCGTGACGCTCCTCGGGGGGGGCGGCAGGAACAAAAGTCTCCAGGGAAGAAAAGCGTGCCGACAGGGCGCCCCGGCGGGCGGTACCGGTGGCCGTCCGCGGCCCGGAACACGGCCCGGAACGCGTCCCGGACCTCCGGGTCGACGCCGATCACCGTGTCGGCGGTCTCCCTATGCGCCATCGGCGCCGCGTGGCACCGATCCTGCCATGATGAACAGGGATTCACGCAGCTCACCACCGTGACACGGGGTCGATATCGAATGGGCAACATCTCGAATACGGGTTTCCGCGGCGCCGCCGCGGTCGTGCTGGGGCTCATGACACTCGGGGGATGCGCTTCCCTGAGCAAGACGGAGCAGGGCGCCATCGGCGGCGCCGCGGTCGGCGCGACCGTCGGCAGCATTCTCGCGGACAACACCGCCAAGGGGGCGATCCTGGGGGCGGTCATCGGGGGCGCCGCCGGGGCCGCCATCGGCCACGTGATGGACAATCAGGCCAAGGATCTTCAGGACAAGCTCCCCAACGCCAAGATCGAGCGGGTCGGGGAGGGGATCCAGGTGACGTTCGCCTCGGGGATCCTCTTCGACGTGGACTCCGACAAGCTGCGCTCCGAGGCGCAGACCAATCTCAAGGACCTCGCGGCGTCGCTGAAGGACTATCAGGGCACGAGCGTCCTCGTGGTCGGACACACGGACGCGACCGGCAGCGACACCTACAACCAGGGCCTCTCCGAGCGGAGGGCAACGGCGGCCAGGACCTTCCTGCTCGGTGCCGGGCTCGCCACCGACCGGGTCACGTCCGCCGGGCGCGGGGAGACCGAGCCGGTGGGGACGAACGACACCGCCGAGGGCCGCCAGGCGAACCGGCGTGTCGAGGTGGCCATCTACGCGAACGAGGAGATGCGGGAGCGGATGCTCCGCCAGCACCGCGGCCAGTAGTCGAGGGCCGGTAGGCGAGGGCCCCCGCGCCTCGACGAGGCCGGGGGCCTTGCATCGCAGTGACGGACAAAATATGTTGTCCGTCATGACACCCGAATCCCGCACGGGCCCCGGGCCCGACGTCGAGCTGATCCGGGATGCCGAGACGGCCGCGGTGCTCCTCAAGGACCCGCGAAGGCGCATCCTGGAGATGGCGCGGTCTCCACTGAGCGCCGTGGAGATGGCCGATCGACTGGGGGAGCCCCGGCAGCGCGTCGGTTATCACGTGAGGCGCCTGGTCGAGGCGGGCCTCCTGGAGAACGTGGACGAGGCCCGACGCGGGGCCATGGTCGACAAGCGCTACCGCTCGAGCGCCCGGGCGTACGCGCTCGCGTCGTCGGACCTGCTCGGGCCGCTGGCTGCGCGACTCGACTCCGAGGGCGACCGCCAGAGCCTGGCACACCTCCTGGGGGCCGTGCACCAGGTCCAGAGCGACCTCGCGCGGGTGCTGGCGGCGAGCGGATCGCCGACCGAGCGCCTGCCCACCCTCACCCTGTCGTCCCGCATCCGATTCCGGGATGCGGCCGACCGGGGCGCGTTCGCCGACGCGCTGGTTCGTGCCCTTACCCAGGTGGTAGCGGCGCACACCACGCCCGACCGCCGTGCGGACGGGGCCCCCGGCGAGGGGGATCCGTACCGCCTGACCCTCACCCTTCACCCGACCCCGCCATGACCGAGGAACGCTGGACCGACGAGAGAGAGATCCGGATCGAGGCGGCACCCGAAGCCGTGTGGGCCGCCTGGGCCGAGCCCGAACACGTGCGCCGATGGTTCTCCGACGACGCCCACGGGAGCGTGGAGCCGGGCGGCGAGCTGGTGCACGTGTTCCATGGCCACGGTGAGCACCGGTACCGCGTGCTCGAGGTCGACGCCCCGCGGCGCCTCCTCCTCGAAGGCGAGATGGACGGACTGGCGTTCCGGCAGCTTGTGGAGATCCACCACGAGGGGGGGAGCACCGTGCTGCGGCTCGTCCACTCGGGCTTCGGCACCGTCGACCCGGACTCCGAGATCGTGCAGGGGATCGATTCCGGATGGACCATGGCGCTTGCCCTGCTGAAGCACTACGTGGAGCGTTACCTCGGACGCCGGAAGGAGGCCCTCTACGTCTTCCGTCCGGCCCGATTCGACTACGAGGCCCTGCTGCGGGAGCGGTATCAGAGCGCGGCGGGTCTAGGCGCCTGGCTCACGGACGGCAACGGTGGCATCCCGGCGTCCGGGCGGGTCCGACTCGCGCTCCGGTCGGGGAGGACCCTCTCGGGGGACGTCCTCGTGCGCACGGGGCACGAGATCTCCGTGTCGTGGGAGGAGATCGAGGGGGTGCTCGAGCTGAAGGCCTTCGGGTCCGGACCGGACGGGAGGGTTCTCGGCGTGCGCGTGACCACCTGGGGAAGCGACGTTAGCCTCGCAGCGGCCCTGCAGCAGGAAATGGAGGCGGCTGTGGGCCGGCTCCTCGACGCCGCCCCGGTGGCCTCCTGATCGCCTGAGGGGGAGCGGCCGTTCCCGCTCCCCCTCCTCTGCGGGTTCCCGGCTATTTCGCCTCGAGGACCTCGTCGATGCGAACCAGCACGTCTTCGAGGTGCGCCCGTGTGGCCCGGTGGCGGATCCTGCGTGAAGCACGCTCGACCTCGCCACGCAGCTCGACGAGCTGCGCACGCAGGAGGGGCCGGATGTCGGAGCGGCTCACGTCGGGAGCGGGCCCCTGGAACTGGTTGGAGGAAGGCTCCTCGGTCATGAGGAAAGCGACCCGCTCGAGCCAGGCCCGCTGCAGGGCCCTGCGATACCCGTCGAGCGCCGATAGGGAGGAGAGGTCACCCCATACCGCCGAGCGCACGTCGTCGAGGAACTCGGCGAGCGGATAGGCATCGTCCGGCTGGAGGACCTCGATCTCCGCGAGGCCCGCCATGCGACGTGGGTCCAGCAGTCGGCCGAGCACGCCTGCTTGGCGTGCGGACAGCGCCTGGAAGCCTCCGCCGTTCGGTCCGATCCGCGACAGGATTCCGACTTCGTTGAGCCATGTCGGGGCCTCGAACACCTCCCGGGCGAGCCAGGACATCGCCGCCTTCTGGCGCTCCCTGGGGACGCCGTCGTAGACCGCGCCCGACTGGTCGGAGGTCTTCAGGTCCACGTACACGCCGCCCACGACGGTGAGCACATGGCCTACGTAGCGCTGCCATTGCCCGAGCGCTTCGCCATAGAGCTCTTCGAGGTCCGAGTAGTCTTCGCCGGGCTTCGTCGTCCACGCGACGAGGCTCGGCACGATCCGCTTGAGATTCGCCATGCCATACTCGGTGGCGCGCACCGGGTCGTCGCCCATGTCCTCGGTCTGGGCGCGCGGATCGGAAACCCCGAGCCCCCCCTGCGGGAGGTAGCGGTACATGGGGTCGCCGGCGCGCTCCAGCACCCAGCGGTCCAGCGTGGCCACCTCGTCTTCGGGGGTACGCGCCTGCGGGATCACGCGGTACCCCCAGTTGATCGCGTAGTGGTCGTATGGCCCGATGTGGCGCAGGAAGTCGAGCGGCTGCAGGCCGTCACCGGGTTGCGCGATGTAGTTCTGGCGCGCGTAGTCCATCACCGAGGGGGACACGCCCATGCGACGCGAGAAGTCGGCCGAGCGCAGCGAGTCGACCGGATACGACGAGCTGCCGATCATGTTGTGCGGCAGCCCGATCGCGTGCCCGATCTCGTGCGTGATGACCTGCTCCATCGACTCCTCCATCAGCGCCTGGTCGATGGGGAGCGTACGCGCGGCCGGGTTCGCCGCGCCGGTCTGCACCATCATCCAGTTGCGGTACGAGCGCATGTGGTTGTGGTACCAGACGATGTCGCTCTCGATGATCTCCCCCGTGCGTGGGTCCGACGTGCTGGGGCCGACGGCGTTGCGCGTCAGACTCGCGACCCAGCGGACGACGGAGTAGCGCACGTCCTCCGGATCCCATTCCGGATCCTCCTCGGGTGAAGGCGGGTCCATCGCGATGATCGCGTTGCGGAACCCCGCGGTCTCGAACGCTTGCTGCCAGTTCTCGACCCCACGCTTCACCGCGTCGCGCCAGCGCTCGGGTGTCGCCGGGTCCACGTAGTACACGATCGGCTTCACCGGCTCCACGAGCTCGCCGCGCGCGTACGCGGCGGGGTCCTTCGGCTCGAGCCGCCACCGCCGGATGAACGTCTCCGTCGCGGCCTTCTGCTCGTCCAGGCCGTAGTTTACGCGGTTCAGCGAGAAGAACCCCACGCGGGCGTCGGCGTACCGTGGCCGCATCGGCTCCTTCGGGAGGAGCACCAGCGACTGGTTCATCTCCATGGAGATCGTGGACGTCTCCTCGTCGGACGGGGGTTGGCCTGCGTCGTACGTGAGCGTGTGGCGCACGTTCACGTTGAGCGGGAAGCTCCGCGTCCAATTGATGAAGCTACGAGCCGGATCGAGGCGGCGGACCTGATACTGGCGCCGCTGCGCGGGGCTGAGACCCGAAAGCGCCGGCGTGTCCCCCTTGTAGAAGTCGGTCACGTCCACGACAGCCGCCGAGCTGTCCGTGGAGAAGGCCTGGATCTCGAAGGACGCGAGGATGGGGGCGAAATTGTTGTTGACCACCGATGCGTGGATCGGCAACGAATCCGATGCAACAGACTGAGTACCGAGCTTGCGCACGAGGATTCGATCGTGCTCGCGCTCGAAGCGCACGAGCTGCTCGTTGATGCTGGTGCCGGCGGACAGGAAGCCGCCCATGTTCGCCGGCACGCCCGCGATGCGGGTGATGAGGAGCATGTCGCGTCCGAGGAGGGAATCCGGGATCTCGAACAGCACCTTGTCCGCCACAGTGTGCACCGCGAAGAGTCCCTCGTCGGTCCGGGCTTCGGGCGTGACCACCTCCCGGTAGGGCTTCGGGCCCGACTGCTGTCGCGCCGCTCCGTTCGCGCCCCCTGCCGGGCGTGGTCCTCCGGGCGGTGTCGGTGCTGCCGGCGTGCCTCCCCGGGCACAGCTGGAGGCGACAAGCGCCGCGAGCACGAAGCCCGCGCCCTTCCAAACGCGTGAGTTGCCCATCCCATCCCTCTCCGATTCGTCCGTGACACGATTGAGGTCGCGGCGCCTCCTCGGCGCCGGAACACGGACAATCGTGGGGGCCTCGGCGTTGGAGGCAAGCGGTGCGCGGCGCAGGGCCGGTCAGTCGGCCGGGGTCCGGGCGCGCTCGGTGGGGAGCGAGAAGAGGTGGAGCGTGACCGCGACGGCGACCATGCCGAGGAGCACGACCGCCCAGACGCGTCCGCCCAGCGCGACCGAGGACGCGCCGATGAAGATCCACAGGACGGACACCGACGCGTTGCGGACGCGGGGCGAGATGACTCCCCGTTCGCGGTAGTCGCGCAGGTACCGGCCGAACAGGCGGTTTTCGTGCAGCCACCGCTCGGCGCGCCGGGAGCTACGAGCGAAGCACCAGCCTGCGAGGAGCAGGAAGCACGTAGTGGGCCAGAGAGGAACGAAGATGCCGATCACGCCCATCACGACGCTCACCGCGCCGGTGCCGAAATAAACGGCGCGTCGCACGGGGCTCGGCAGGACGCGGACGGCGCGCTCGGCGCGCTCGTGGTCGATCGGGCAGCTCTCGTTCACGGTCGGCCTCGGACAGGATCGAGCACGAATGGTGATGCCGCGGGCGCAAGGACTCAAGGGGTGGCGGCCCACCGCGCAGCGCCGTCCAGTCGAAGACCCCCGGTCTCGAAACGCGGTTGACGCTCCCCGGGGGCCCGTCTAGACTTGGCGCTCACAGATCTCATCGAGACCGGCTGAGGGACAGGCCCTTCGACGCCGGGGCAACCTGGAGCGCGTGGCAGCGCTTCAAGGTGCCAACTCCTGCGGCGGGCCCGTTCCGCCGGAAGATGAGTCGCCCGCCGCGCACCGCGCGGTCGCCGAGCGCCAGGGCGCCGATTCTCCAGGGGTTTCCGATGGGCGCAAACCCGTCCAGGAGAATCGTATGAGCAACCCGTCCTGCACCGGAGCGCACGCCGAGGCGTACTGCTCCACCGGCACGTCGCCGGGGTCCGATCCCGTCCGACCCTCCCGCGGTACCGTGCGGACCCGGCTCCGCCTCGAGCACCTGGGTCTCGCCGACGTCGGCGTTCGCTGGGAACTCTTCGGCCCCGCTCGGGCCTCCGCCGTGGTGGTGCTCGGTGGGATCTCCGCAACGGCCCACCTCGCGGAATCCACCCATGACCCCCGCCCCGGGTGGTGGCCCGGGGTGGTCGGCGGCGGAGCCGGCCTCGACCCGTCCGTCCGGCGACTGATCGGCATCGAGTGGCTCGGAGGCCCGGGTGACACCCTCACGCCCGAGGGGCCACTGTCCCCGCGAGATCAGGCCATGGCCGTGCTCACCGTGCTCGACGCGCTGGGCGTGGACCGAGCCGATGTGGTCGGCGCATCGTATGGAGGGATGGTCGCGCTGGCTCTCGCCGTGGACCACCCCGACCGCGTCCGGCGCCTCGCGGTGCTGTGCGCGGCGCACCGGCCTCATCCGTGGGCTACCGCGGTGAGGACGATCCAGCGCGGCATCCTCCGCCTCGCCGCCGAGTCGGGAAGGGCCCGGCAGGGGGTCGCACTCGCGCGTGGGCTCGCGATCGCGACGTACCGGACCGCCGAGGAGTTCGACGGGCGCTTCGACCATCGTCTCAACGGCGTCCTCGCCCACGGTCCCGCGTTCCCGGTGGACGGGTACCTCGAGGCGATGGGGAGACGGTTCGCGGCCCGCTTCGACGCGTCGTCGTTCGACCGACTGTCCGCCTCGATCGACCTCCACGACGTCGATCCTGCCTCGCTCCGCGTCCCGACTGATCTCCTGTCCGTCGATTCCGACCTTCTGTCCCCGCCCTGGCTGGTCCGGGAGCTCGCAGCCCGTGCTCCGCAGGTGCGCCGGCACATCACGATCCGCTCGCCCTACGGTCACGACGCGTTTCTGAAGGAGGCGCACGCCGTCTCCGCGTTCCTGGGTGCCTGGCTCGCCGCCGCGGAGGTGCTCCGATGAGCCGCCCGGTCGCGTGGGGCACGCGCGCGGTGCGCGCCGGCATCGACAGTGACCGCCAGCATCGCGCCGTGGTCCCTCCGATCCACCTGTCTGCCAACTTCAGCTTCGGCGCGCCGGGCGAGCCGGGCCGCTACGACTACACGCGGTCCGGAAACCCGACCCGGGACCAGCTCGCCGAAGCGCTGTCCGACCTGGAGGGGGGCGCGGGCGGCGTCGTGACGTCGTCGGGTATGGCGGCGGTGACGACGGTGCTCTTCCAGTGCGGTCCAGGCGACCTCGTGGTCGCCCCGCACGACTGCTACGGCGGGACGCACCGGCTATTGCGGGCACTCGAGAAGCGCACCGGCGTGCGGGTCCTCTTCGTCGATCAGGGCTCGGAGGCGGGACTGGTGGCGGCGCGTGCGGCGCGACCCCGCCTGGTCTGGGTGGAGACCCCGAGCAACCCCCTCCTGCGCGTCGTGGACATTCGCGCGTGGGTGGGGGTCGCCCGCGAGGCGGGCGCTCTGTGCGCGGTGGACAATACCTTCTTGTCGCCGGCATTCCAGAGGCCGCTGGAGCTCGGCGCGGACGTCGTGGTCCACTCCACCACCAAATTCGTGAACGGGCACAGCGACGTGGTGGGCGGGGCGGTGATCGCGCAGGACGCCGTGCTCGTGGAGCAGCTCGCGTGGTGGGCGAACTGCCTCGGAGTGACCGGAGCTCCGTTCGACGCCTGGCTGACGCTCAGGGGACTGCGCACGTTGCGTGCGCGTAGTCGTGCCCATGAGGAGAATGCGCTGCACCTCGTGGATGCGGCCCTCGGCCACCCAGCGCTGGCCGCTCTTCATCACCCGAGCCTGCCCGGCCACCCTGGGCACGAGGTCGCGGCACGCCAGCAGGACGGCTGGGGGAGCCTGATCACGCTCGACCTGGAGGGCGGGCGCCGAGCGGTGGATGCATTCCTCACCGGGCTGCGCCACTTCACCCTCGCCGAGTCCCTGGGCGGCGTGGAGAGCCTCGTGGCGCATCCCGCCTCGATGACGCATGCGTCGATGGACGAGCCGGCGCGGCTCGCCGCGGGCGTGCACGAGGGACTGCTCCGTCTCTCTGTGGGGATCGAGGACCCAAAGGACCTGGAGCAGGACCTGGTGGCGGCCCTGTGCCGGGCGGAGGAGGTCGTGTGTCAGCCGGTGTGAGCCCGGTCGGGCCGGGGCCCCTGGTGATCCTGAAGTTCGGCTCCTCGGTCCTCCGCGGTGTCGAGGGATTCAGGGGCGCGGCACGCGAGGTCGCCTCCGAGGTCGCGGCCGGGAGGCAGGTGATCGCGGTGGTCTCCGCGGCGCCCGGCGTGACGGACGCGCTCCTGCGGACGTTGCAGGCCCTGGATGCGTCCGCCCTCGCCCACGACGTCGCACGCGTCCTCGCGACGGCCGAGGCGACGTCGGTCGCTCTGCTGGACGTCGCGCTCAAGGTCGAGGGCGTAGCGGCCACCGGGGTCGACCTGCCGGTCCGGTGGCTGACCACTTCGGGGCCACCGCTGGACGCGGCTCCCCTCGAGGCCGACCGGGTGTGGCTCCGATCCGCGCTGGACCGCTCGGGGGTCTTGGTTCTCCCGGGCTTTGTCGGCTGTGAGGCGGACGGACGGCCGACCGTGCTCGGCCGCGGCGGCTCCGATCTGAGCGCGATCTTCCTGGCGTGGGCTCTCGACGCGAGCGAGTGTCGCCTGGTGAAGGACGTGGACGGCGTCTATTCCGCGGACCCGAACGGGCCTGGCGTGGCCCCTTTCCCGTACCGGTTCGCATCGTGGGACCGGGTGCTCGAAGTGGCGCGCGTGCTCGTCCAGCCGAAGGCGGTTTGTTTCGCCCGAGACCGCGGGCTGCGCTTCCGCGTGGCGGGGCTCGGTGGCCTCGGGACCTGGGTGGGCACCCACGATGAGGTGCCGGTGTGAGCAGACCCGGGCCGATGGTGGAGCGCGGGCCGGGCGCTCGTCCTGGGCGCCCGGCCCCCTTGACGTTCAGCGGTCGGCCAGACGGGCTCGAGCGGAATCGACTGCGTCGAGCCGCTCGGGAAGCTCTCGCTCCACCCAGTCCCGGAAGCGATCGTCTCGGACGATCAGGACTACGTCGTCAGCGGTCAGCTCGATGGCGGCGCGACGGCCACCCCTGCATCGTATCTGCAGGGTGGTCGGCGTGTAGATCCCGCCCGTGAGCCCGGCAACCAGCCCGTTCAGGAAGGTCTGCTTCGCTACGATGGTCGCGTCGCCCGACGGACACGCGCGCGCGATGTCTATCCGCGTATGCCCGATCAGGCCACCGATCCAGAAGTTCTCCCAGTGGTCCTCGACGACCGGCCCCCGAGGCGCACCGGCACCCACCGTGACGGTGTGCTCGTAGCAGCCGCCGAGCGTCGCGGCGAGCAGGAACACCGCCACCCCTCTTCCACCCGTCTGCATCGCCCTCATGTCATCCTCCCCCTGTCGGTTGTGATCAATACCTGGTGACCGTGGAGCCACCGGAGACGTCCGCCCTGATCTCCGGCCAGCCGATGTAACGCACGCGAGACGCGCCGCTCACCGAGCCCCGCAAGACGTCGGACACCCGGACGTCCACCAGCGAGGCCCCGGAGACCTCGGCCCGGACCTCGTAGCTGTCGAGGTCGAACGCGTCGTAACGACTGGCGCCGGAGACGAAGACATCCTGCTCGTCGGCATCGCCCCAGGGAGTGACGCGGGAAGCTCCGCTGACCGTCACCCACAAGGTCGGGACGTGGCCGACCTCCAGGTCCACGGAGCTGGCCCTGGACGCGTCCAGCTCGAGCACCTCGTAACTCCTCACGCGGTAGAAGATCTCGCGGCGCGGCGCCAGGCTCACGCCGTCCGCGACGCCGAGATGGAGGACCCCGCCGCGGACCTCCATCTCCAAGTAGTCGAGGAGATTGTCTTCGGCGGTGAGCTCGACATGCTCGTCCCCGGTTCGCTCCACGAGGACCGAGACCGGTCCCCGAACGGCGATGGCGTCATAGGGCGGAAGGTGCCGCGCCACCGACGCCAGGTGCCCCGACCCTCTCACATGTGCCACGTCGATGTCGATATCGACGGGGAGCACGCATCCCCCCATCGCCAGCGTCACCGCCACGGCGGCGGCCATGCTCGGACGTCGTCCCATCTTTCCCCTCCTCATCGCCCCGGCTTCATCCCGGTTTCCGCTTCCAGCCCGGTCGCCAACCGGATAGGCACCCTCTGTGCCGCCTCGATGTGACGTTCTAAGTCATTGTGGTGAATGTACTTGAGAGATACGGTGGGCAGAGCCCTCGTCTTCCGACGTCCCAGTCCAAAGACACCGGCCGATGTGCGAAAGACACGTTCAGGCGGTCGTCCTGCTCGGGGGACTTGCGCCGCGCGCCCAGCCGCCGCATCCATGGAGTGACCGACGCCTCGTGCGCCGCGAGCCATCCCAGCAGACGGGAAGACGGACGATCCCATGGCCCTCGGTCGAGGGCGCGCGTTGGATGACGCGGCACGGGCCGATCGGGGCGGATCGCGCGCCGGAGCCGACCGGCGCCCCCGGCGTGAGCCGGAAGATCCGAGCCGCGCAATTCGGCGCCGACCCGGGAGGATTTGATGCCACCCGGCCAGTGAAAAGCCCGGAGTCGCCTCACGGCGCTCCGGGCTTTCGACATCGCGGTGGGTCGGTGGCGGGCCGCCCCCGGGACTTCAGCGCCCCTGACTCCCGTCATCCTGGCGGGCGGACTCGCCTCGATCGTCCACGTCGATCGTGTTGATCTCGGGCTGGCCCGACGCGTCGACCCCCACGGCCGTCCGCGTCTGCCCGCTGGCGTCACTGAAGAGCATGCGTGCTGCGCCATCCGGGGTCAGCGTGAACACCCCGCGCGCCACGGACCCCCGATCCGCCAGGACCAGCGTCGTGGTTCCGTCCGAGAGGAGTCCCAGGATGGCACGGGTCTCGCCCTCGTTGTCCAGCAGCGTCAACCCGGGAGATCCATCCGACAGCACCGACAGCTTCAAGCGGACGCGACCGTTGATATCCGTGAGCGCGAAGGCAGCACCGCCGTCCTCGCCGACTCCGAGGCTGGCGCGCTCCACGCCATCGGTGTCCTTGAGCACGAAGGAGGCGGCCTGGAGGCTCGGAGCCACGGTTCCGACACGGTAGGCTCCCGCGGTGCGGGTAGAAACGAGCAGGACCGTGATCAGGGCGACCGCGCCGAAGATCACACCGAGCCATCGGGCCGCCCCATGTCGCGAGCTCGCGCTCTCGATGGCATCCATGCGCCGCTCGAGCGCCGCGCGCGCTTCGCGCATGCGGTACTCCATGTCGGTGACGGTGTCGTTCAGGTCCGTGGAGCTCGAAGTGGATTCGGGCTTTGCCGATGCGCGCGTCTTCATGGGATCAACGACTCGCTAGAGGCTCAACAACTGTTCGACGACCTGGATCACCGCAGGGGTGAGGATCACGACGAACAGCGCGGGGAAGATGAAGAGGACCAGCGGGAAGACGAGCTTGATCGTCGTCTTCGCGGCGGCCTCCTCGGCGGCCTGTCTGCGCTTGGTTCGGAGCGCGTCGACGTGCACGCGCAGGGATTGGGCGATCGACGTCCCGAATCGGTCCGACTGCGCAAGCATGTTCACGAGGGAACGCATGTCCTCGAGCTCGCTGCGCTCACCGAGCTTGGTGAGCGCCTCCGCGCGGGCTGTCCCCGCCCGGATCTCGAGGTTGACCATCGACAGCTCGGTGCTCATCACGGGGCTCATGTGCCGCACCTCGTCTGCGACCCGGACCAGCGCCTGGTTCAGCCCCATGCCCGCCTCGACACACGCCACCAGCAGGTCGAGCGTATCGGGCAGCGCAAGCTGCACCTCTCGCCACCTCTTCTTCTTGCGTGCCGAGATGTGCCACTGGGGCGCGATCCAACCGAGTGCGGCGAGCCAGGACGCGAAGAACAGGAGCGCCGCGATGCGGCCGCCCAGGGCGCCACCGACCAGGAAAACGCCGCCGCCCAGGACAGCGGCGAGCGCCACTCGGGCCGCCAGGTAGTAGCGCACCGCGTCCGGGTCCCAGTACCCCGCCTGCACCAGCCGCTTGCGCACGCCCTCGAGGTCCGCCTGTCCCTCCTCGATCCGCTCGCCGATTTCCCTGAGAGCCTTCTGGAGGCGGGTCCGCTGATCGCGGCGACGGCGCCGTTGGCCTGCCTCGAACGGTCGCGAGCCGATCTCGCGCAGGGTCGCAACCTCCTTGCTGACGACGCGGGAAGGTGCCGTCCACAGCTGGAGGAATCCCGTCAGTACCAAGGTCACCGAAAGACCCGCGAGCAACGCCACGAGATAGGGCACGATCAGTACTCCACGTTCACGATCTTACGGATCCACAGGAACCCGATGAACTGGAGAAAAGCGGCGAAGCCCAGGAGCGCCTTGCCGATGGGGTGCTCGAAGAGGACGCTCATGTAGTCGCTGTTGAGAAGGTAGATGAAGGACCCCACCACGATGGGGAGAGCCGCCAGGATGTACCCGCTCATGCGGCCCTGAACGGTATAGACGCGCACCTGCCGTCGGATGGTGAAGCGGGCTCGCATCGTCGCCCCGACCTTCTCGAGGATCTCTGCCAGGTTGCCTCCCACCTCGCGCTGGACCAGGATCGCCGTGATGAGGATGCGAATGTCGGGCAGGTTGATTCGGTCCCCGAGACCGAGAAGCGCGTCCTCGAAGGGGAGACCGAACCGTTGCTCCTCGAACACGGCCCGGAACTCGGAGGCGATGGGCTCGGGAGACTCCTCTGCCAGCATCTTGAGTCCCGCCGACAGGGGATGCCCAGCCCGAACCGCCCGGTTCAGATGGTCGATGGCGCCCGGCAGCTGTGCCTCCAGGGCGCGGATCCGCTTCTTCGCCTTGCGTTGCACCCAGAAGCGGGGTAGCCAGGCGCCGAAGAAGAGGCCGACCACGGCGAACACGGGCGAGTGGGTGAACAGCCAGCAGGGCACGCCCAACGAGAGAGCCCAGAGGGTGGTGTAGAGGACGAAGCGCTCGATCGTCCACGTGAGCGCCGCCTGGGCCATCAGGTCCTCGACGTCCCCGAAATGCGGCAGTCGGTTGAAGATCCGCTGCAGGGGCCGTTCCACGTCGTTGGGCCGCAACACCTGCGGGACGTTGGTCTCGACACGCAGCGTCTCGAGATCGCGGAGGGCCTCCGCCACGGAGCGCCGGCTCCGCCAATCACGGACGACGCCGACGCCCGCCGAAACCGAGACCGCCGCCAGCGACGCGGCCATCGCCGCGAACAAGACGAACAGAGTGGGGTCGAGTGACATGGCCGTCTCAGGCCGTCGCGGCGTGCAGATCGCTGAACATGCTGGCCGGCAGCTGGAAGCCGTTGGCCTTCAGCTTGTCCGCCACACGAGGACGGATACCCGAGGGGCGGATGCGACCCAGGATGTTCCCGTTCTCGTCCACGCCCTCCTGCTCGAACTTGAAGATGTCCTGCATTGTGATGACGTCGCCCTCCATCCCCACCACCTCGGACAGGTGCGTCAGCCGACGGCGGCCGTCGGAGAAGCGCGAGAGCTGCAACACGATGTGGATCGCGCTCGCGATCTGCTGCCTCACCGCCCGGTCGGGAAGATTGAGGTTCGCCATCGCGACCATCGTCTCGAGGCGGTTGAGACTGTCTCGAGGGGTGTTGGCGTGCAGCGTGGTCAGGGAGCCGTCGTGGCCGGTATTCATGGCCTGTAGCATGTCGATCGCTTCGGCGCCACGGACCTCACCCACCACGATGCGGTCGGGCCGCATGCGCAATGCGTTGATCACGAGCTGTCTCTGGCCGACGGCACCCTGGCCCTCCACGTTCGCCGTGCGCGTCTCCAGCCGGACGACCCGGGGCTGACGCAGCTGGAGCTCCGCCGAGTCCTCGATCGTGATGATGCGCTCGGTGGGCGGAATGAAGCCCGACAGGACATTCAGGAGCGTGGTCTTTCCGGCTCCGGTTCCTCCGGCGATGAGCACGTTCAGCCGAGATCTCACGACCCCCTCGAGGAGCTCGACCATCGGCTTGGTCATCGTGCCCATGTCCACCAGGTCGCCCGCCGTGAGCACGTCGTCCTTGAACTTCCGGATCGACAGGTGCGGCCCGTCGATGGACAGGGGTGGAATGACGGCGTTGACACGGGATCCGTCGGGAAGGCGCGCGTCGACCATCGGAGAGGAGTCGTCGATGCGTCGCCCCACACCCGACACGATCCGGTCGATGACCTGCAGGAGGTGCCTGTCGTCTTGGAAACGGACGTCGGTGTCGTACAGCTTCCCCTCACGCTCCACGATCACGCGGCTGTAGGTATCGACCAGGATGTCGGAGATCGAAGGGTCCTCCATGAGCGGCTGGAGCGGCCCGAGTCCGAAGATCTCGTCGAGGACCTGCGAGATGAGCAGGTCACGCTCGCCGACATTGAGCGGGATCGACTCCTGCTCCAGCAGGTCGCGCACCACGTTCGCGATGACCCTGTTTACCTCGGTCCGATCCAGCCGGTCGAGGTTCGAGAGGTTCAGACGCTCGAGAAGAAGGCGGTGGATCCGGGCCTTCACATCCTGGAGCGGGTTTTCCGGGCTGCGGCGGGTCCGGGAGGGCGGCTTGGGCGACGTGCGCTTCGCGGCCGCGTCGCCCTCGTCGCCGGAGGCTTCGCCGGACTCTGGAGTGTGGATCTTGACGCGCCACTCAGGCATGGTTGAGCGCCTCCCGAGTCGCCGCCCGGGCGCCGTTCGTGGAGCGGGTGCCGAAGAGGCGTCCGAACACCAGCCCACGCCGAGGACGAACCTGTTGCTCTCGCCCGGCGATCCTCGCGGCGAGGTTCTTGATCTCCTGCGCGTAACGCGCGTTGCTCTGGAGCACGAGCGGACGGCCTGTGCTCAGGGACTCGATGACGGTGTGGAAGTCGTTGGTGAGCGTGCCGAAGACCGGCAGGCCCACCGTGTTCTCGAGGTCGTCGAGCGAGACCAGCGCATTCTTCGCGTACCGATTCACGATCAACCGGATCCGCTCACCTTTCTCGCCGGTGATGTCCTTGAAGATCGGCATGCAGCGCTTGAAGTTGCGCAGGGAGCACAGATCCAGGTTGGTGACCAGGAAGAGCTCGTCGGCGGGGCGCATGGCCGCGAGGGCGGGCGGCGCCAGCGACTTCGACGTGTCGATCACCACGTAGTCGTACTGCCTGCGCAGGAAGGACACCACCGACGTGATCTCGTCCGCGGAAACGCTCTGACCGATCTCCGGCTCGAAGGGCGCGGACAGAACGTGGACGCCGGACTCGTGACGTTCGATGTAGGAGGTGAGCAGATCCTCGTCCATCCGGTGGAAGTTCTTGAGCAGGTCCACCAGGTGGAAGCGCGGCTTCAGCCCCATGAACGAGGCGATCTCTCCGAGCTCGAGGTCCAGATCGACCAGAAGCGTCTTCTTATTGGTGAGCCGGTGCAGCTCGATGCCCACGTTCATCGCGACCGTGGAGCAGCCGGTCCCACCCTTGGGGCTGAAGAAGGTCAGGACCCGACCGACGTGACGCCGTACGGTGCCCTCGACGCCGACGCCCAGCTTGCGCAGCACCCGCTCGAGGGACTCGGAGATCTCCTCTTGGCCCCCCGAGTCGGGCACGACCTCCGAGATCCCCGCCCTCATGGCCTCGAGGAGCTGGGGCTGTGAGAGCTCCGGGCCGGACACGACGATGCCGAGACCCGGATGGGCTCTGGACAGGGTGCCGGCCAGGCGAATGCCGTCCTCGGGCGTGTCACCGAGGGCCATGAACAGGATCTGCGGATCGTACTCCTTGAGCGGGGTCACAGGCTCTCGGAGCAGGGCGTCGGGTGTGGCGTCGGTCTCGAGCCCCACCTCGACGCGTCCCTCGGTCGCATCGACCGCTTCGTGGACGGCGGCGCGGAAGGTCTCATCGGCGGCGATCAGCGCCGCACGCACGATCTCCTGCTTGGCATTGCTCTTCATCCTGTCAGCCTCTCTGGGGGAGCTCATCGAATGAGCCTGAGCCTCTTGACCAGGGACCCCGTGCGAGTCCCGTTGTTGGACGCGGCCCCGGTGGCCGCGACGTAGTACATGAAGCGTCCCATGACCGGGTCCTGCGGTGATTCCTGCGCCTCGATGAAGAATCGGGCGAAGTTGTTGAACTGGATGTATTG
Source organism: Gemmatimonadota bacterium (assembly GCA_003248075.1). Taxonomy (GTDB): domain Bacteria; phylum Gemmatimonadota; class Gemmatimonadetes; order Longimicrobiales; family Gaopeijiaceae; genus SZUA-318. The sequence continues at coordinate 31,356 of QJYK01000128.1, forward strand.
GCGACCGCCCTTCCGGACCTCGGTGGGGTCGAAGAGGGCCACCGTGATGATGCGGGGGCTGTCGTCGCCGAAGTCGCTCACCACGCGATTGTCGCCCTCGTCCCAGTAGGCGTCGGGATCCTGGTCGATCAAGGCGGAGACACCCTGGTACGTGGGTCCGACCATGTTGCCGGGCTCGATGAGGTACTCGGTCTCCAGGTCGATAACCGAGGCGTTGCAGCTGCAGATGTTGCGACGATAGGCGGCTCCACCCCGGCCCTTGCCGCCCTCCTTGCCGCCAAGAGCATCGTCGTTGTTGCCGTTTCCGTTACCCTTGCCGTTACCCTTGCCGTTGCCACCGGCATTGCCGTTCCCGTTGCCACCGGCATTGCCGTTCCCGTTCCCGGGATCTGTGGTGCCGGCGTCGCCGCCCCCGGTTCCCCCCTTGCCGTTGCCGTTGCCACCGGCATTGCCGTTCCCGTTGCCACCGGTGTTGCCGTTCCCGTTGCCGTTGCCCGGGTCGGTGTTGCCGTTGCCGTTCCCGTTGCCGTTGCCGGGATCGGTGTTGCCGTTGCCGTTCCCGTTGCCGTTGCCGTTGCCTGGGTCGGTGTTGCCGTTCCCGTTCCCGTTCCCGTTGCCCTTGCCGTTCCCTTTCCCTTTCCCTTTGCCCTTGCCGTCGTCGGGAAGCAAGTCGTTGCCGGCGCGGTCCTCTCCGCAGTCGGGCTGGCCGGAGTCGACGGGCAGCACCCACGGATAGAAGAAGGAAGGCACGAAGGCATCGTGGGGGTCCGTCGCCTTGATCATGATCCGGCGACCGTAGTCACGCCCGTACCGATTGCCGTCGACGTCCGAGAACGCGTTTCGCCAACCGCTTCCGTAGCCGGTCTCGGTGCTGCTGCCATCGGCGCCGGTGTAGCCCTCGTACCGGTCACGACCGGGGTCGAAGTCCCACGACTCCCCGTCGTCCCAGATCCGGTTGTTATTGGTGTCGTCGTTGGTTTCGTCCCACATGTCCGGGACCGCGAACGGCTTCAGACATTGCGCCGTGCCCGCATCCACGGCCTGCGCCGTCGCCTGGGCGCCGATCGGGACGTCCTCGCGGCCCAGGATCCGCGCGAACCAGGTGGGAACGCCTTCGCGCCGCACCTGGACCGTGACCGCCGCGCTGTCGACGTTCACGTGGATCGTCACCTCGGACCCGGTGATGCTCTCCTTTCGGATCCTGTTCTGGATGGCGTACTCCATCGCCCGCTCGCGGGCGGGCTTGGTCGCCTCCTCGGCCGGGTAGTCAAGGAAAGCGCTCGCCCCCGCCAAAGCCGACGAGTCCGCTGCCCGCTGGGCCTCGCTGCGAGCGTTGAAGAGCATGCCTACGTCGATCCCGAGGGCCAGGAGCGACACCAGCGCCGTCAGGCTGACGGCCACCAGTGCGACGGCGGATCCCCGCCTGCCGGACCCGGAGCTTCTCGGTTGCCGTCGCATCATCGTTCCTCGGTTGGGGTGGACGTTGGGGGCTCGAGCTCCGGCTCGCTCAGCGACCGGAGCCGGCGCGGGTCGTGTCTGCGTCGAACGGGCGACCGCGTAGCTTTCCGTCCCAGTCCCACGTCCCCGGCTCACCGGTCGGCACCGGAGGCGGAAGCTCGGAGGGCTCGATGATGCGAGGGGTCACGAGGACGAGCAGCTCCGTGCGCTCCTGGCGCATCTCCCTGGAGCGGAAGAGTGCTCCGAGGATGGGGATGTCACCCAGGAGGGGCAGCTTGTCCACGTTCTCCTGCATCGTGTTGTCGATGAGGCCGGCGATGGCCAGGTGCTGGCCTTCGCGGAGCTCGATCTGGGTCTCGGCCTTTCGCGTCAGGATCGTCGGGATCTGGAAGCCGGCCATGCTGAGGCCCCCGGCGAAGTCGAGCGAGGAGACCTCGGGGGCGATCGACAGCCGGATGTTGCCGATGTTCGTGACACTCGGGGTGAAGCGGAGCCGCACCCCGAATTCACGCCACTCGACCGTCACCGCGTTGCTGCTGGAGCCACCCTGGATCGACGGGAAGGGGAACTCCCCACCCGCCAGGAAGGAGGCTTCTTGCCCGTCCAACGCCAGAAGGTTCGGCTCGGCCAGGCTGCGGAACGACCCGTTCGTCTTGAGGGCCTGGATGATCATGCTGAGCTGCGAATCGCTCGAGATGAGCGACAGGTCCATGAGGCCCTTGCTGTCGGTGCCGACCTCCCAGCGCCCGTCCGCGTCCAGCTTGTGCGGGTTCACGCTCCGAAGGACGTTGTTGCCCAGAGAGGAGAGCGCGTCCCGGCTGACCTCGGCGAAGCGGACCTCGAGCAGGATCTGACGGGCGGCCGGAGACTGCAGGTTGTCCAGGACCTGGGCCCCCGTGGTGAGCGCGAGCTCATTGGCGCGCCTCGCGATGCGTGCGTCGGTGACGCGACCCGAGAGGATCACCGTGTTTCCCTGGGCCTGGACGTCGATGTTCTCCTCGGGGAACAAGACGTCGATGTAGCGCTGTAGCGAAGCCACGTCCGCCGTGACCTCAACGGAGAAGAGCCTGCGCGCGCCCGCCGAGTCCCAAAGGAACAGGCTCGTGGTTCCGAGCCCGAGCCCGTTGATGAGCACCTCAGTGGGAGACATGATGACCGCCTCGGCGATCCCCGCGTCGGTGACCGAGATGCGGGTGAGCTCGCCCGGGTATTGGATGAGCGCCGAGGTGCCTTGAGCGAGAGTGATCACGCTCTCCGGATCGGAGAGAATGTGCTGTCCGTGGAGGCTTTTCGGGGCAAGGAGGCTGGCGACGGCAAACCCCACCGCCGCGACCAGCAACCGGATTCCGGTCCCGAAGGACGTCACGCGAGCGCTGGCGACCATGATCAGTTGCCCTTGTTGTTGAACTTGATGAGCGTGCGCGTGCCGCCCTTGTAGCTCTCGATGACGGTCGGCTCCGGCACCACCGCGGCGGGGGCACCGGACGAGGTCGTCGAAGCGCGCTTGACCGGCCCGCCGCCGACGAGCGTCTCGATGCGCATCCCGTTCGTGGTGACCGAGTCGACGTCGAGCGTGTTTCGCAGGGCGAGCTGGATCCTGCCTTCGGTGGAGGCCAGCGTGAGCGCCTCGGCTTCGATCGGCTCCACCAGGAGGGTGACCACCGTGACCAACTCCGGCTCGCCGGTTGGGTCTTCCTGGTAGGACTGGTCCGCCGTCAGCACGAGGATGTTCTGGAGGATGATCCTCGTCGTGGTCTCGGAGCGGTTCGTATTCGGCATGACCGTGGCGAGGACGTCGACGCGGGTGCGGGGAAGCACGAAACCGGCGACTCCGACGACCTCGTCGACCTCGACGCTGACCGCGCGCTTGCCTTCGGGGATCACGATAGGGAGCCCACCCCCGGCCTCCTTGTCGGCGAGCCGGGAGGCCAGCATCGGCTCGTTACGACGGGCTCCGAAGAGCACGCCGCGGCCGATGACCTCTCCCGGTTGCGTGTAGAAGCCCTCCGGAATGTTCCTGGAGGGCCATTCGATGACCTCGAGGTCTTCGCGGGTGAGGATGTGTCCCGGTGGCAGGTCGCGGCTCGCGACCACCACTTGGGCGCCGCTGGGCTCCGCGGCCATGAGACTGGAGGGCTCCTCGCTCACGTAGACGAGCGCCAGGTATCCGGCCAGGATGCCGGAGCCCAGGGCTCCTGTGAGCGTGATCCAGACGCGTGTGTTCTTCATGGGGGTCCCCGTGAGCCGGTCTACTCGTTGCGCATGATGAACCCGGTGTGGAGCGTCACCGAACGCCTGCCGGCGGCCATCTCCATCAACGGTCCGAGGATGTCGAAGTCGTAGCGATAGCTGAGCTCGATCCGGGCGGGGTTACCGGTTCCGGTCCGCCAGCCCTCGAACGAGATGCTCGCCCGAGTCGGATCCAGGGAGGCCAAGCGCAGGAGCTCGTTGATGCGCGACTGCATGGCCTCCTGGGTGAACGTCGGGTCGTCGACCACCGCGGCGCGCAGCGCTTCGCGCGCCGTGTTCGTGATCACCTGATGTGCATTCCACGCGCGCGACAGCTCGACGACGCCCACGATCAGGATCAGCAGCAGCGGCACGACCAGGGCGAACTCGACCAGAGCCTGGCCCGAGCGGTCCCGGTGCGAGCGGAGCGCCGCCGAGATCGGGGCGTGGTCGCGCGTCATCACGCCGCGGCGCCCATCACGACGCAAGCGAGCGTCGTGCCGGCGGCGATCGCCGGTGCGAAGGGCACCGTGACCGCGGCGCCAGGAGCGAGCCGCCTGCGCTCTCCCCCGCGCCCCAGCGTGACACACCAGAGAAGCAGATTCTTCGTGTGCAGCAGAGCGGGAATGATGACTCCGCTCCGCCACGAGACGATGCCCGACATGATCCCCCCCGTGATCGCCGTGGCGAGTAGTGCGATCGGGAGCCCCTCGATTCCGAGGAACGCGCCGACCGCGATGAGCAGCTTTCCATCACCGGCGCCGAGAGCGCCGATCGCGAACAGTGGGATGGCCACGGCCATTCCCAGCCCTGCTCCCTGAAGCCCCTGCGTCGCCAGCGCCGGGTCCGTGACCAGGCGCAGCACGAGAGCGGCGATCAGCCCGCCGACCGCGAGGGCATTGGGGATGCGTCGCTCCCGGAGGTCGTAGACCACCGCGAGCGAAAGCACGAGAGCGAGGACGGTATCCATGGTGCCGAGGGGGTTTGGTTTGGGAACCTTTGCGGCGACGACCAGGACCCCGGAGGTGGGAAAACCGGGGGCGCCGAAGCGCCCCCGGCGGTTCCCGACCACACCGGTGTCTGGATCAGCTACCGGGTGTGTAGCCCCCCTCAGGGGCGCCGTCCAGCACCTCGACGATCCGGTCGAACACGCGACCGATGGCGTCACGGAACAGCACCAGCACCGCGATCAGGCCGATCGAGATGAGAGCCAGGACGAGGGCGTACTCCGTCAGGCCCTGTCCGGACTCGTCGTTCCAGAAGCGCTTCATGAGGTCCTTCATGGTGTTTTCCTCCGGCCTTGCGGCCTCCCGAGGGTGAGACTCGCCCCGCCGGCAGCTCCGGCATGGGAAGGAACCATTTGGGGCGGGCTGGCGTTGCGAGGTGCGCTGCCTGCCGCCGTGGCTGGTGGGTGGAGCAACGGACGTACCCGGTGGAATCGGGGACGGGCGGATGGACTCAAGACATTGCAGAGCAATGATTTCCATGGTGTAGACGGCCGGCCTCCGGACCGGTCCGAAGGGGTTCCGAAACATTTGTTCACGGCAGAAGCTGCCCGCGCGGGTCACTCTTTACCCGATCCACCGGAGGGTGGGGAGCGGCCGACGGGACTCGAGGCGACGGGCCCTCGGAGCGGCGATCGGTGGCGTCGACGGTCGTCGGGCGACGGCTGGACCTGTCTTCCGGGTCGTGCGGCGTCCTAGGAGCCTGTCCGAGTAATACGGTGGGCCGCGCACATTGGGCTTGCGCTGCTCAGCGTAGGAGCGACGACGAGTCGTAGCTGTAGCCACGGCGAGGAGGAGCGACGACCGATCAGCGGCGTAACCCCCATGTGCCCCAACACCCAGGTGGACATCTACATACGTGGTCGGGGGGTTGGGGTGGCACGGCCCCTCCTCCGGCGTTGGCGCTCCTCCGAGTAGCTACGGCTACGCGTCGTCGCGCCGCCTTGGTTGAGGGGCCGTGGCATCCCCAACGCGGCCCGCCTTACTACTCGGACAGGCTCCTTGCGACCCTCGCCGCCCGGGACGCCTCCCCGTAGGTTCCCGGCTTCGCCCGGGACGGGCCCCGCGTCCGCCCATCGCGATTCCACGGTAAGGAAGGAGCCCCTGGGTGGAGCCGATTCGAACGCAGGAGCTCACGGACGAGGAGCTGGACGCCTACATCCTGGCCCGCCTGCGGTCCGTGGGCGTCGACCTGGGAGTGCTCCCCGAGAGTGACCCGGCGGCTCCCGCCGACCGGACGCGGATTCTCTCGGGGGCCCGGCGTTTCCTGCGCAGTACCCCGCCGACGATCCTCGCCTTCGAGCCCGACGTCCAGGGCGTGACCCCCGCGATGTACCCGGCCGCCACCGCTGTCGATCTACCAGAGGGCGGTCGAGATGAGTGAGAGGAGGCGCGGGAGGGTCGGGGCCGCGCCGGACGCTCCGCCGCAGGATCGCGTGGTCGACCGGCGCGCCTTCCTGGAGCGCATGGGTCTGCTCGGCGCCGCGGCCGCGGCCGGCGTGACGATCGACGTCCCCCCCGTGAAAGCCGCTCCGCTCCCGGCGCCTCGGGGACCTCGGCTCCCGGAGCCGCTCGGGATCCAGGCCACGGAGCCGTGGGAGATGACGCTGGCGGAGCTCGCCTCCCTGATCCGGGATGGCCGCCTCAGGCCCTCCGAGCTGCTCGCTTACTATCTCCGACGCGTGGACGCCCATGACGGCGTCCTCCGTGCTTTCAATACGATCCCGCGCGATCAGGCGCTCTCGGAGGCGCGCGCGTTGGACGCGGCTTCTTGGCGCGGCCCGCTGCACGGGATCCCCCTGGCGATCAAGGACAACTACTACACGGCCGGAGTGCTCACGACGGCGAACTCACACATCTTCGCCGACTTCGTTCCCGACTACGACGCGACCGCGTGGGCCCGCCTGCGTGCCGGCGGTGCGGTCCTGCTCGGGAAGACTCAGATGGGGCCTCTCGCAACGAGCCGCGCCACCACCCCCGACGGCGAACCGACAACGGTCAACGCCTGGTCGCCGGACGACGCGACCGTGGATCCAGGTGGGTCGTCCAGCGGCTCGGCGACCGCCGTGGCGGCGCGCCTCGCCGCATCGAGCACGGGCACGCAAACCGGTGGCTCCATCACGAACCCGTCCGGCCGTCAGGGTCTGACCGGGATCAAGCCCACCATGGGACGAGTGTCGTTGCACGGCATCATCCCGCTCACGTACACAAGGGATCACCCGGGTCCCCTGGCTCGGGACGCCCGCGACGCCGCCATCATGCTGCAGGCGATGGCGGGGCCCGACCCTGCCGATCCCCGCACGCTCGGTCTTCCCCCGGTCCCCGACTTCGTCGAGGCTGCGACGCCGGTCCCGAACGGGAACGGGGTTCGGCTGCGCTGGCCGACGACCGTGGGCGTGACCCCCGGGTTCCTGTCAGTGCCCGAAGAAGGTGAGGGCGGTCCGGCATTCCGGCGAGCGGAGGAGGATCCGGCCGAGCGCGAGCGGCGCGCGCGTATCGCGCGCGCCCGTCAGGAGGCCGAGGTGGAGCTCCGGCGCGAGATGCTCACCACCTTCGAGCATCTCGGGGCACGTGTCGTCGAGATCGACATGCCCCCCGAATGGGAGCTTCTCACCAGCGGTGACTTCAACAACGTTCGTCTCCCCGAGCGTGCCGAGCCCTTCCTGCGCTACCTGCGCCAGGACGTCCGGCTCTTCGGCGTCTCCCTGTCTCCCTGGATCAACGGGCTGCTGCTCTCCGGTCCCGAGTACCTGAGGGGTCAGCGAGCCAAGATGCTCTTGCTCGAGCGGGTCCTCACCGGCGTGTTCGGACAGTGTGACGTGGTGGTGCAGACTTCGCCGATCCCGTTCGACATGATCGGCCTACCCCTGATCGCCTTCCCCATCGGCTTCGAGCAATCACGGGGGAGCGACCTTCCGGTCGCCGGCATGTTCGGCGGCCTTCCCTTCGGCGAGGAGCGACTGCTGTCGCTGGTCGCGGCGTACCAGGCGGCAACCGGGTGGCACCGCCGCCGCCCGGCGGACCCGCTGCCAGCCGCCGGCGGAGGCGACGCCCAGGTCCGCGGGAGGTCCGCCCCTAGGATGGACGTCCTCGACGTCCTGGCCGAGTGCGAGTGAGCGCCGAGCCGAGGCGCCTGCTGGAGGAGATGACCTGGCCCGAGGTGGCCGAAGCCCTGGCTGCGGGCCGAAGGACGGTCGTGGTCGCGCTCGGAGCGACCGAGCAGCACGGACCGCACCTTCCGCTCCTGGTGGATGCGGCTCGAGGCGACCGTCTGGCCCTCGAGGTGGCGCGCCGGCTGGGCGACGCTCTCGTGGCGCCCACCGTGCGGGTCGGGTGCTCGGAGCACCACATGGCGTTCCCGGGTACGCTGTCCCTGGCGCGCGAGACCCTCGAAGCCATCTGCTCCGATTACTGCCGCAGCCTTTCCCGTCACGGATTCGAGCGCATCTGCTTCGTGCCCTCCCACGGCGGAAACTTCGCTCCCCTGCGCGACATGCTGCCGGAGCTCCAGCGTGTGGCCGGGGCCCGCTGCAGGGTCCAGGGCTACACCGACCTGGTGGGTTTCCTGGGCGTGTGGCAGCGGGCCGTCGCGGAAGCGGCAGGCCTCGGCGGGAGGGTCGGGGGACACGCGGACATCGCGGAGAGCTCGGAGATGCTTTTGATCCGCCCGGACCTCGTGAGGGGGGAGCGGGCCGAGGCGGGGTATCCGGGTCCGTTCGATCCCGAGCTGTTCGACAGGATCTTCCGTGAGGGCTTCCGGTCGGTGACGCCGAACGGCGTGCTGGGTGACGCCCGGGGCATGAGCCGGGACATCGGGGAGCGCTGCCTGGCCCTCGCCGCGGACGCGGTCGTGGAGGCGCTCAGGGCCCCACCGGCATGACCGGTGGGCCCAGCAACGGGTCCGAGACACCGAGCACGTTGACCGCGACGAGTCCCAGCAAGCCGATGACCGCGAGGTAGTACAGGGTCGGGAGGATCGTCCGGCGGAGTGTCGCGCCCTCGCGGCCCAGCAGCCCCACGGTTGCGGACGCCGCCACCACGTTGTGGATCGCGATCATGTTCCCGGCCGCCGCCCCCACGGCCTGGAGGGACACGATCATCACGGTCGACATCCCCAACCGCACCGCGACACCGTATTGGAAGGCCGAGAACATCAGATTGCTGACGGTGTTGGACCCGGCGATGAATGCCCCGAGGGCCCCGGTCGCCCCGGCGAACAGCGGCCAGACCCTCCCGACGTTCCCGGCGACCCACTCGGCCATCGCGATCGGCATCGACAGGAGGGAGGCCCCGTTCACGTCCGAGTTGATGTACACGCGCACCATCGGAACCGTGAACACCAGCACGATCCCCGCGCCCAGGAGGACACGCGCGGAAGAGCGCACCGCATCCAGGACCCTGGGCGGCTCCATGCGGTGCATCCATGCGGTGATCGCGACGACCACGATCAGAATGAATCCGGGTAGGTAGAGTGGTGTCGTCGTGGCGGAGATCCCGGTGCCGAGGATGTCGCTCCACGCGATCGCCGGCGCGCGGAGCCAGGCGCCCACCGGCAGCGTCGGGAGCCGGGTGAGGACCAACAAGGCCCCCACGAGGAGATACGGCGCCCAGGCGAGCGGCGTCGAGATGTCCCGTCCGCTGGGGACGTCGGCCATCTCCTCCTCCAGTCCGCTGACCCACTCCGGGCTCCACGAGCTGCGCGCCGGAAACGACCAGGTCTCGCGCGGAACGAACAGTCCGCGTCGCGCGGCCGTGACCACGATCGCCAGGCCGACCGGGGCGCCGAGCAGGGAAGGGAACTCCGGACCCAGGAACGTCCCGAAGATGACATAGGGAACCACGAATGCGAGGCCGCCGAACAACGTGAAGGGCAGGACGCGCAGGCCCTCCACCCACGACCGATTCCCACCGTAGAAGCGCGTCATCATGACCACCATCCACGTGGGCATGAGCACACCGGCCGTGGCATGCAGAAGAACGGCCTTGGCCGTCACGGCACGGAGGTAGGTCATCATGTCGATTCCGGCCGTGGCGAGGTCGGCGGAGAAGCCCGCGCCTCCGAGACCGCCCTGAACCCCGACCAGCACCGGAGTGCCGACCGCGCCGAACGTGACCGCGGTGCTCTGGACCATCATACCGAGCATCACCGCGCACGCGGCCGGGAAGCCCAGGGCCACCATGAGAGGGGCCGCGATCGCGGCTGGTGTCCCGAAGCCGGCCGCCCCCTCGATGAACGAGCCGAACAGCCAGGCCACGATCACGACCTGGACCCGACGATCGTCGCTGATGCCGTGGAAGCTGCGCCTCAAGGCCGCCACGCCACCGGACTGCTCCAGCGTGTGCAGGAGCAGCAGTGCGCCGAAGATGATGAAGAGGAGGTCGAAGGTGAGAAACAGGCCCTGGATCGACGCGGCGATCACTCGGGTCGTGGACATTCTCCACGCTGCGAGCGCCACCAGCACCGCGGCCGCATAAGCGAGCGGCATGGCACGGCGCGCGGGCACGCGGAAGCCCACGAGCAGCACACCCCCGACGGCGATGGGGAGGAGCGCGAGCAGGGCCTGGAGCCCGAGGCTCATGGTGCGGGGCATCCCGCGCCGGTCCGGGGGCGCAGTTGCTCCTCGGCGGTCAGAACGGTACCTGTACCGCGCTGCACAGGAACTTCATGAGCGGCGTTCCCCTACCGTAGAGGCCGGCGAGCTCGCCCGGTAGGCCCGGGTCGGTGACGAACGTCTGGGGCACGCGGCGGACCGCGATGAAGTCCTTCCACTTGAGATCCTCCGCCATCGGGTGGTCCGCGGGGAACCCCTTGGGGACCCGAGACAGCCGGTCACCCTCGAGCTCGAAGGTCTTTCTCATGCGGGAGTCGTCGATGGCCCGTCGCCATTCGGTCCCCTCCTCGGCGATCCTGTCGCGCACGCGCCGGAGCGCCGCCGGCTCGGGATGCCACATGCCGAGCGCCACGAAGCAGCTGCCCGGCTCGAGGTGGAAGTAGTAGCCCGGGGCGTGGACGTCCTTGCTGCGGTCGTGCCGGAACTGCACTCCGACGTGCGTCTTGTAGGGACTCTTGTCCTTGGAGAAGCGGGTATCGCGGTGGATCCGGAAGAGGGATCTCGGCCCGGCATGGAAATGGGGACTGATGTCCGCGAGGGGACCGGCGAACGCCTCTATGAAGCGCAGCGCGGGAACCTTCAGATCCTCCTCGTAGCGCGCCTTGTTCTCGGCGAACCACTCTCGTGTGTTGTTGGCTGCGAGCTCCTTGAGGAACCGGAACGCTCGCTCCGTGAAGAAGGCCCCCTTCGCCATCGGTCACCCCCCGATCGTCGTCCGTGCGCACGGTCCGGCCCAATTGGGGGGTGCAGACCCGCGTCCACAATAGCCGACGGCTGAATCTCCGGATCGGGGGCTCTCGTCGTGTTCGTCAGACACCTCCAACGATGTCACGACGATGGACACATTGCTCACCGACGTGCGTTTCGGCGCGCGGATGCTCCTGAAGACTCCCGGCCTCTCCCTCGTGGCTGTCCTCACGATCGCTCTGGGCGTGGGCTTGACCACCCATGCCTACAGCGCCGTGGACGGCACCGTCCTGCGCGGGCTTCCGGTGCCGGAACAGGACCGCCTGATGTACGTGAGTGAAAGCATCGAGCGATTGGGCGTCAGCGGGAACTCCGTTCCGCTCGCCGACCTTTCCGATCTCCGCGAGGCCCGCACTCCCTTCGACGGGCTGGCGGCCTTCCTCCAGCGCACCGCCAACCTCGCCGGCGACGAAGCGCCGCCGGAGCGGGTCGTGGTTGCTCAGGTGTCCGCCAACGCGCTCTCCCTCGTCGGGGTGCCGCCGCTCCTGGGACGCATCTTCGAGGACGGAGAGGACCGGCCGGAGGCCCCCGCGCGCATCGTGCTCTCCTACCGGCTCTGGCAGAACCGCTTCGCGGGAGATCCGGCCATCGTGGGGAAGACGATCCGGGTCGACTCCGAGGCGACCGAGGTCGTCGGCGTGATGCCCGACGGGTTCCATTTCCCGTTCGCCGAGTCGGCGTGGATGCCCCTGCGTCTGGACCGCGACCCACCTGTACGCCGGTCGAACTTCGTCGATGTCTTCGCCCGCCTCGCACCGGGTGTCGGTGTCGACGCGGCCACCGCGGCGCTCGACGCCGTCGCGTTGGACCTCGAGCGCATACACCCCGAGGACAACGAGAGCGTCCGCTTCGAGGTTCGACCGTTCGCGGAGCGGTACATGCCGCCACAGATCACGGCGGTGATGATCCTCATGCTGGCGGCGACGTTCGGCGTCCTCCTCATCGCATGTGCGAACGTGGCCAACCTCCTTCTCGCTCGTGCGTCGATCCGGGGCCGGGAGGTTGCGATCCGGACCGCTCTCGGCGCGAGCCGGCTCCGGGTGATTCGACAGCTGCTCGCCGAGTCGTCGGTGATCGCGGTTCTCGGCGGCGTGCTGGGCATCGGCCTCGCTGCCGTCGGCCTCCGCTTCTTCAACGCCGCCATCCTCGATATCGAGAAGCCGTACTGGATCGACCCGCGTCTCGACCTGCCCGCCCTCCTGTTCGCGCTCGGGGTCACGCTGGTGGCCAGTCTTGCCGCGGGCACGCTCCCGGCGCTGCGGGCTTCGGGAGGCGGCGTGGATTCGGCGCTTCGTGACGAGGCGCGGGGTTCGTCTTCACGGACCGTAGCCAGGCTCAGCGCGTCGCTGGTCGTGGGGGAGCTCGCGGTTTCGTGTGGCCTCCTGATCGCAGCGGGCTTCATGATCCAGAGCATCGTCAATCTGAATTCCGTGGACCTGGGCTTCGACCCGGAACCGGTGGTGACGGGCTGGGTGGCCCTTTCGGACAAGGACTACCCGACGGCTCAGGATCGACGTGCCTTCTTCGAGGCCCTCGAGGATCGCCTCGAAGCGGAGCCGGGGGCGACCTCGGCGGCTCTCACTACCTCTTTGCCGGCGCTCGGCGGCTCGCAGTGGCGGGTTACCGTCGAGGGCCGCGCGTATCCAGCGGACCGCGACGTGCCGGTGACGTTCGGCTCCGTGGTCACGCGTGGGTTCTTCGAGACCATGGGAGTCGCCCTGACTCGCGGGCGTGACTTCACCCCGGCGGAGGTCTGGGACGCGACCGAGCCGGTGGCGATCGTCAACGAGAGCTTTGCCCGTCGCATCGTGGGTGATGCGGACCCGATCGGCGCGCGCGTTCGGATCGGGCTCGTGACGTCATCGCTCCCCTGGATGCGGATCGTGGGAGTCGTGCCCGACCTCCACGTCGGCGGTGGGGTGGGCGGCATCGGTGACGATCGGCTCCCACCGCAGTACCTCTACGTCACGCCGGCAGTGCTCGACCGATCCTACTTCGCCGCGGCCGTGCGCACGTCCGGTCCTCCAGCCGCTCTGGCCCCCAGGCTGCGTGGCATCGTGGGCGAGCTCGACCCGGACCTGCCGGTATCCGACGTCGCCACGATGCCTGAGGCGATCTCGGCTTCGACCTGGTCCTACGGACTGTTCGGGTCGCTGTTCACGATCTTCGGTGTGGCGGCACTGTTCATGGCGACCGTCGGCCTGTACGGAGTCATGGCTTTCTCGGTGGCGCAGCGACGTCAGGAGATGGGCGTCCGCATGGCATTGGGAGCCGCCCCCGGCCAGATCATGCGCATGGTTCTCCGCAGGGGAACCGGCCAGCTCGCCATGGGCGCAGGGATCGGGATCGGCCTGGGGGTCCTACTGGGCAAGCCGTTGACCTTCGTGACCTACGGGGTCCGCCTCACCGACCCGCTCCTGTACATCATCATCGTCTGCACGCTGTGCGCCGCAGGCGTATTGGCGTGCCTGGTTCCCGCCCGGTCCGCGACCCGGGCCGATCCGGTGTCGGCGATGCGTCCCCAATAGCTGGGGGAAGCAGCGACCGTCAGGGGTAGAGGCGCTCCGTGCGCCATCCGTCGCCTTCACGTCGGAAGACGAGGCGGTCGTGGAGGCGGTCCGCACGGCCCTGCCAGAACTCGATGCGCTCGGGTCGGAGCCGGTAACCGCCCCAGAAGGGGGGCAGCGGCACCTCGTCTCCCGGAAAGCGCGCCTCCGCATCACGCACCCGGTCCTCGAGCTCGCCACGGGACCGGAGGGGACGACTCTGATCCGATGCCCACGCCCCGATCCTGCTGCCTCGGGGCCGCGTCGCGAAGTAGGCCGAGCTCTCGTCCTCGCTCAGGCGGGTCACCGACCCCTCCACGCGAACCTGGCGCTCCAGGACTCCCCAGTGGATGCACAGCGCCGCACGCGGGTTGGCGTCCAGGTCGGCGGCCTTGCGGCTTCCGTAGTTCGTGTAGAACGCGAAGCCCCGCTCGTCGAACCGCTTCAGGAGCACCATGCGCACGGACGGCGCACCGTTGGCGTCGGCGGTCGCGAGCGCCATCGCGTCCGGCATGAAGATCCCCGACTCCTGCGCCGCCTCGTACCACTCTCCGAACAGCTCGATGGGATCGCGGTCTTCGGTTGCTTCGGTGAGCCCTACGAAGACGCCCTTCCCGAGGGTGACGGCGGTCCGGATCGACGACTTCAGGGACATAGCGGCTCCATGGGGTGTGCTCGTCCAGGTCCGAAAGATGCGCGGCCCGTCTCCGGCGGCAACGGCCTCGGCGAGGCCCGGGGGGCTTGAATCGAGCCGTGCGACCCGCGATGTTGATCCATAACCCCTCCCCCCTGGGGGGGGATAACACCGGGAGGATCGATGGTCGATGAGCGCACGGCCGACATCGTGCGTCGCCTCAAGAGCGTGGAGGGCCACGTGCGCGGCGTCACCCGCATGGTGGATGAGGGAGCGTACTGCGTCGAGGTCGTCAACCAGATCGTCGCGGTGCAGCGCGCCCTGAAGAAGATCAGCGCGCTCGTCCTGGATCGGCACCTGCATACCTGCGTCACACACGCCATCCAGGGCGACGACGCTGTGGCGAAGGACCGGGTGCTCCAGGAGCTGATGGGTGTCTTCGAGGCCACCGGGAAGGCTTGAACCGAGGAGAGTGTCATGGAAACCAGGACGGTGACGGTGCCCAGCATCTCGTGCGGTCACTGTGTGATGACCATCGAGCGGGAGGTGGGCGAGATCCCCGGGGTGAGCGCGGTGCGGGGCCGCCAGGATACCCGGCAGGTGACGATCACGTGGGATCCCGACGCGACGGACTGGGTGGTGATCGAGTCGGTCATGAGCGACATCCACTACCCGCCCGCAGCGTAGGCGACCCTTCACCCGAAGCGATTCCGAGCAGATGGACGGCGAGCGAGACGTCGCGATCCCCGCGAAGCGGCCCGAGGGCTCGGAAGGCGAGCGCGAGGTCACGATCCCCATCCAGGGGATGACCTGCGCCAACTGCGCCGCGACGATCGAGCGCGTGCTGCGCCGGACCGAGGGCGTCTCCCAGGCTTCCGTCAACTACGCGACCGAGCGCGCCACCGTGCGCTTCGACGGAGGTCGTGTGGACGAACCCACGCTGGCGGCGCGCGTCCGGGAAGCGGGCTACGGCGTGGCGAGTCAGCGTTTCGACGTTCCGGTGACGGGCATGACCTGCGCCAACTGCGCCGTGACCGTCGAGCGCGCGATCCGCCGCAAGGTGCCCGGTGTGCTCTCCGTCGAGGCGAGCTACGCCGGAGAAACGGCCGTCGTGGAGGCGCTGCCGGGTGTGGTCGTCTGGGAGGATCTCGTGCGCGCCATCGAGGGGGCCGGGTACGGTGTGCTAGAGGTCGCCCCCACGGAGCGCCTCGAGGACGTCGAGGCGGAGGCGCGCACCCGGGAGATCCGGGACCAGACCCGGAAATTCGCCCTGGGCGTGGCCTTCGCGGGTCCACTGTTCGCGCTGTCCATGGCGCGCGACCTCGCGCTTCTGGGAGCCTGGGCCCACGCGCCCTGGGTAAACTGGCTGATGCTCACCCTGGCCACGCCGGTCCAGCTGTGGGTGGGCTGGGACTACTACCGCGGCGGGTGGAACGCGCTCCGCAACGGCTCCGCGAATATGGACGTGCTCGTCGCGATGGGGTCGTCGGTGGCGTACGTCTACTCCGTTGTGGTGACGGTCGCGCTCACGCTTGGCGGAGGGGGGTTGGGCGAGCACGTGTACTTCGAGACGGCGGCGCTGATCATCGTGCTGATCAAGCTGGGCAAGCTCCTCGAGGTCCGTGCAAAGGGGGAGACGGGGGAGGCGATCCGCACGCTCATGGGGCTGCGTCCACGAACCGCCCGCGTGGTGCGTGAGGGCGTCGAGGTCGACGTGCCGCTGGAGCACGTCGTGCCCGGAGACCTGGTGATCGTGCGTCCGGGCGAGAGCATCCCCGTGGACGGCCAGGTCATCGACGGATACTCGGCGGTGGACGAGAGCCTGCTCACCGGTGAGAGCATGCCGGTCGAGAAGGGACCGGGCGACTCCCTGGTGGGGGCCACCGTCAACCGCGAGGGCTCGCTCCGCTTCCGAGCCACGAAGGTCGGCGCCGAAACCGCCCTGGCGCAGATCATCCGCATGGTCCAGCAGGCACAGGGGAGCCGTGCCCCCATCCAGCGACTGGCGGACCGGATCGCCGCATGGTTCGTCCCGGCGGTCATCGGGATCGCGCTGGCGACGTTCCTGATCTGGTGGCTCCTCGTGGGTGCAGGCTTCACGGCCGCGCTGATCCGCCTGGTCGCGGTCCTGGTGATCGCTTGCCCGTGTGCCCTCGGTCTCGCGACGCCGACGGCGGTCATGGTCGGCACCGGCCGCGGCGCGGGTCTGGGGATCCTGTTCCGGAGCTCGGCGGCCCTCGAGACCGCGCACCGGCTCGACGCAATCGTTCTGGACAAGACCGGGACCATCACGCGGGGCGAGCCGACTGTGCTCGAGGTCGAGGTTGCCGACCCCGCGGGATCGGCGGAGGAGTTGATCCGTCTCGCCGCCTCGGCGGAGCGTCGCAGCGAGCATCCCGTGGGTGCGGCGGTGCTGCGGGAGGCGGCGCGGCGAGGTATCGCTACGAGCGACCCCGAGTCCTTCAGGGCGGAGCCGGGGCGGGGGGTGGCGGCGCGGGTGGCCGGCAGGGAGATCCTGGTGGGGACCCGGACGTTGATGGAGGATCGAGGCGTCGAGACGACTGGCCTCGAGAACACGTCGTCACGGTACGAGCGCGCGGCGACCACGACGCTGTGGGTCGCGGTCGATGGACGGGTCATGGGGCTCCTGGGGGTCGCCGACGCGGTAAAGGAGGGATCGCCGGAGGCGGTGTCGGAGCTGCGATCCCTGGGTCTGGACGTCGTGATGCTCACCGGGGACAACGAGGCCACCGCGAGGGCCATCGGTGCGGAGGTGGGGATCGAGGACGTGCGGGCCGACGTGCTTCCCGACCGCAAGGCGGACGTGGTCACGGCCCTGCGTGCCTCCGGCGCAAGGGTCGCCATGGTCGGAGATGGCATCAACGACGCACCCGCCCTTGCCAGCGCCGACGTCGGCATCGCCATCGGGACCGGCGCCGACGTCGCCATGGAGGCGGCCGACGTCACCTTGATGCGCGGCGACCTGCGCTCGGTCCCGCAGGCGCTGGCCCTGTCCTCGGCCACGATGAGGACGATCAAACAGAACCTGTTCTGGGCCTTCTTCTACAACGTCGTCCTCATTCCCGTGGCCGCGGGTGCGCTGTATCCTGTGACAGGGCTTCCGATGATGCTGCGCTCGCTGCATCCGGTGCTCGCCGCGATGGCGATGGCGTTCAGCTCGGTGAGCGTGGTCGGGAACAGCCTGCGTCTCCGGTCGGCCCGGATCCCTGGCCTGGAAACCCGGGGCCCGGACGGCCCGTAGAGGGGAGAGCTCCCGGAGACACCGGGATCCACGAAACCAAGGGGTTCGCGTGATCACGATCTTGAAGCGCCTGGTTCGACTCGTCCTGAGCTGGATCCTCGGTAAGATCTGAGGTCCCTCGAAAGAGCCGAGAGCGAACCGCCCGGCCTCGCTGGGCGTCCCGCGGCGTGACGCCCGAGGAGCCCACTTTTTCATTCGACGCTTCCGTGACCGTCGCTCGGCGTTCCCTCGGTCGCCCGCGGTCGGAGTGAGCGTCCGACCGCGCCTCCAATTGAATACGGCCCCGCACCGGATTTCCGCGGCGGGGGTGGCCCCGCAGCCAGGCGGAGGCGATTGTAACCCCCCTCCGCTCCGCCCGGGGCGGGCGACGCCGAGCCACCGCCGCACCGAGGTCACGATGTTCCCCCGTCTCCGTTACGCCATTCGCGTCATCCTCCTCGCCGGAATCGCCACGCAGGTCGCGTGCGCGGGCGAGCCGCCTCAACCGGCGGACCTGGTGCTCCTCGGCGGCAACGTCGTCACGGCCGACGATGCGGTACCCGACGGTCAGGCGTTGGCGGCTCGCGACGGGCGCATCGTCGCCGTGGGCCCGGACGCCGAGATCCGCCGGTATGTGGGGGACGGGACGCGCGTGGTGGAGCTCGAGGGTCGGACCGCCATCCCGGGCTTCATCGAGGGACACGGGCACTACACGGGTGTCGGGAGATCCACGCTCCAGCTCGACCTCATGGACGTGGCGAACTGGGACGAGGTGGTGCAGATGGTGGCGGCCGCAGTGGCCGAGGCCCAGCCGGGCGAGCTCATCACGGGGAGGGGCTGGCACCAGGAGAAGTGGGACCGACGGCCCGAGCCGAACGTCGACGGGCTTCCCTTCCACCAGAGCCTGTCGGCCGTATCTCCGGACAACCCGGTCATCCTGACCCACGCCAGCGGTCATGCGACCTACGCGAACGCCAAGGCCATGGAGCTGTCCCGGATCAGCCCCGCGACGCAGGACCCCGCCGGCGGAGAGATCGTGCGCGACGCGTCGGGCAATCCCATCGGAGCGTTCCGTGAGACCGCATCCGGGCTTCTGGGGCCGGCCCAGCGGGCGGCGACGCCCGTGGATCCCCGTCGCGTCGTGTTGCTCGCCCAGGAGGAGGCCTTCTCCAAGGGGATCACCTCGTTCCAGGACGCGGGCTCGGGATTCGCCACGGTCGATCTGCTCAAGGAGATGGTCGACGACGGCAGCCTCAAGATCCGGATGTGGGTCATGCTGCGCGTATCCAACGAGGAGCTGGCCGAGAAGATGGACGCGTACCGCATGATCGGGTACGGAGGAGATCGGCTGACGGTCCGGGCGATCAAGCGGTCGATCGACGGGGCCCTCGGATCCCACGGTGCCTGGCTGCTGGAGCCGTACGACGACCTTCCTTCGAGCACGGGGCTGAACACGACGCCGGTCGACGAGATCGTCGAGACCGCCCGCCTCGCCGAGGAGCACGGCTTCCAGCTGTGCGTCCATGCCATCGGCGACCGCGCGAACCGCGAGACACTGGACATCTTCGAGCACGCGTTCCCCGACGCGGCCAGCCTACGGGCCGCGCGCTGGCGGGTCGAGCATGCCCAGCACCTGAACGCGGCCGACATCCCGCGCTTCGGGCAACTCGGGGTGATCGCCTCGATGCAGGGTGTACACGCGACGTCGGACGGCCCGTGGGTCGAGCCGAAGCTGGGCGCGGGCCGGGCCGAGGAGGGCGCCTATGTCTGGCAGAAGCTCATGACGAGCGGTGCCCTGATCATGAACGGGACGGACGCTCCGGTGGAGGACGTCGACCCGCTCGCGAGCTGGTACGCCTCGGTGTCGCGCATGATGTCGAACGGAGAACGCTTCTATCCTGCGCAGCGCATGAGCCGGATGGAGGCATTGCGCGCCTATACCACCAACGCCGCCTATGGCGCTTTCGAAGAGGAGCTGAAGGGCACGCTGACCCCCGGGAAGCTCGCCGATGTCACGGTCCTGTCGCAGGACATCATGACCATCCCGGAGGAGCGCATTCCGGACACGCGCGTCGAGATGACGATCGTCGGCGGGGAGATCGTGTACGAGGCCGGAGGTAACTGAGGTGTCGACACCGACGACGATCCTCGAAGAGGCTCTCGAGGCCTGGACCTATGCCCGCGAGGGCTTGATCGCGGAGCTGGAGGGAATCCCGGACGCTCGATGGGACGAGCGGCCGCATCCACACTCTCGCAGCGTGGCGGAATTGGCGAGGCATGTGCTGGAATCGGGTCTCATGATGGTGGGCGAGCTGACCGACCCGGACGGCGACTTCCGGCGCGCCAGCCCCGAGGAGATCGTGCGGTCCCACGCCGGCGCACTGCCCGAGTCCGCGTCTCCGGGGGAGTGGAAGGCGCGGCTGCGCGAACAGCTGGACGAAGGCGTGCGCGCTTTCCGCGACGTCGGCGAGGTGGCGATGCTCCAGGCGATCCGCCGCTTCGACGGGCTCCCTGGAACCCGTCTGGCCTGGATGCACCACGGGATCGCCCACGAGGAGTACCACCGTGGCCAGGTCGCGCTCCTGGCCCGCATCATGGGTCTCATCCCGGCGCTCACCCGCTTGATCCACGGCGACGCCGCCGTCTGAAACGACGAGAGGAACCATGGACGCGGACGAGGGAGCCGGCGCCGAAGGCGTGCCACCGTTCGGGGGGATGTCGCCGATCTCGGACATCCAGGCGGTCGTCGACAGCGCCAAGGCCAGGGGAGGGCTCGAGGCCCTCGAGAAGTACATCCGACGACGACTGCCGGAGGCGGAGGAAGCCGAGGTCAGGGAGGCGGCGGAGGTGGCGTTGGAGATCATGGAGTCGGTGCCGGTGCTTCTCGCGCGGGCGCGGCAGGCGGCGGCGGAGCGACGCATGACGTCTGTGGTTGGGCCCCTCCTGGATCACGCCGAACGGTACTTCCTGCAGCCCATGGATCTGATCCCCGAGATGACGCAGGGACTCGCAGGGCTGTTGGACGACTGCTACCTGTTCATCCGGATCATCCAGCACCTCGAGAAGGGCCCGGAGCCGTTCCTGGATTGGGATCTGGTGCACCCCGCCCAGTTTCTGCGCAAGCTGATGGGCGAGGACATCGCGCGCCGCCTGGACCTCATTGCCATGGAAGCGATGCAGCAGGTATCCGAGCAGCTCAAGGAGCTCTGGTCCCGCATGTCCCACGACGCCTGATCCGCCGAGGGTGCCGGCCCCGGCCGGCTCGTCGGTCAGCCCGTCCCCGGCTGCCGTGTCGGATCCTCCTCGCGGTCGGGCGCACTCCAGAACCCCGCCGTGCCTCGCGCCCCCTCGGCCACCCGGCCATGGTACAGCAACGCGTTGAAGAGCACCCGGAAGGTGCCCCAGGGCTGACCCCGCCACTGCGGCCGAAAGCCCAGAAGCACGACATGCCCCGCGCCGACCCGCACGTCCACCGCGGCCGCGAGCCCCTGGATGTGCTCCTCTCCGAGAAGGTACCCGCTCAGCAGTGGCGAGCCCTCCGCCGCGTACGCGCCGATCACGGTGCCCTCGAAGCCCTCGGACGGCAGAAACACCGGACTGTCGTCGAAGAAGATCGCCGCTCGATCCGGCATCCCGGACATCACCGGGTGAGCGACATCCGCGCGGATCTCCAGGATCGACCCGCTCGAGAAGAACGTGTCGCGCCTGAGGTCGCCCACGGCGTTCCGCACCGGGAGATGAAGCTCGGCGATACACAGGTCGCTCGCCTGGTTCATGCACACGAGCGTGCCCCCCGCGCGCACGAACGCCTCCAGTGACCGCACCCCGATCTCGCCGAGGCCTCCCTCGTAGCGGGACGGGACCGAGCCCGGTGCGAAGCCGTCGAGAAGGGAGCCCGGCCGCTCGGACGGAAGCACGATGACGTCGTATCGGGATCGGAGCTCCCCGGCGCGGGCGTCCGCCGTGGAGAAGTTGGAGAAGGCGAAGCCGTATCGCTCCAGGAGCCAGCGCGTCCACCCCTCGTCCATGCTGGCGGTCCAGGGGCGGTACAGCCCGATGCGCGGACGCTCGAGCGCCGTCCCTCCGGTGGGTCCGCGCGCCGCCTGAAGCGCGAGACGGTCCGCGATCCCCCGGACGGTCGCGTCCGGAAGGCCGGTGACCACGTATCGTCCTCCGGACACGGGAGACCAGGCCACCCGGGCGCCGCGCTCCCAGGCCTCGTTGATCCCGCGGAAGCTGTTGTTCTGGCCCGGATCGAGCAGAAGCGCCTCCCCCGATCCCGTTACCCGACCCTCGGGTGGCCCGATGGCCCTTGCCAGCGCCATGTCGTCGAAGCCCACACCGGGCACGGCGTCGAAGGGTGCGGCATCCGCCACGTCAGTGTCCCACGCGAGCGGCTCGGCCTCCAGGTCACGCATGGCCGTGCCTTCGGGGAGCGGCTCGGTCACCTCGACCACATGGACGCCCATCTGATAGCCGAGGGTCCACCCGGCCGCATCGTACGGCTGCTCGGGCGGACCCTCCGGAAACTCGCGCAGGTCGGGGTAGGCCTGTGCCTCGAGGACCTGTCGCGCCAGCTCGGCGAACGGCTGATCCATCGGGACGACCCATGTGCCCGTCGGGTAGCCGACCCCCTGATGTACCAGCGGCCGGGTGAGCTGTCGAACGCGGATCCCGTTGTAGGCAATCCGTCGCAACAGCTCCACCGCCGCCACCGGGTCCCGCTGCGTTTGGGGAACGAGGTACGCATAGGGCGGGCCGGCTCGATAGCGCGCCACCACG
Source organism: Gemmatimonadota bacterium (assembly GCA_003248075.1). Lineage (GTDB taxonomy): Bacteria > Gemmatimonadota > Gemmatimonadetes > Longimicrobiales > Gaopeijiaceae > SZUA-318. The sequence goes on from QJYK01000128.1 coordinate 53,609, forward strand.
TCCCTGCCGGACTGGTAGCGGTTGTACAGGAGGTCCTGCCTGTACTTTGCGGCCCAGTCCAGGACCGCGAGGGAAGCCACGTGCATGTACTCCACCGCGTCCCCCAGCCGCCACCAGCCGCCGGTCCAGGGGCTGGGATACAGCGATTCGGCGCGCAGGTCGCGACGAGCGGGCGGGAAATCGGAGAGGGTATAGAAGTGGGGTGTGGCGTACCGGTACAGCGCGGTCTCGGTCCAGAAGGCGGCCTGGTTCTGGAGCATGGGCAGGTAGTCGACGTAGCCCGGGTACCACGCGTCGAAGCCGGTACCCATGTGGGTCGCTCCGGGCAACCCGCGGGACTCGAGCATCTGGGCGATCGTCATCCCGATGGTGTTGACCGTACGGGACATGAGGGCTGGGACGCGAGACGCGATGGGCTCCGCGAAGGGAGGGAGCCAGATCCGCGTCGGAAAGGGCGAGCTCTGGTGGTGCACGTAGATGATCTGGGGCGCGTAGGTCTGCCATGTGCGCGCCAGGACCCGCGACTCGAGCATGTTGAGCATGTAGGCATCGCGGTTGTTGTCGTGCCCCACGTACTTCTGGTACAGCCTCGGTAGGGGGGCCACCTCGTACGGTGTGCCAAGGTTCTCGCGATACCAGTCGGCCACGATCGTCTGGCCGTCGGGATTGAGCGATGGCCACAGGACCAGAATCACCTCGTTCCGGATCGCCTCGATGCGCGGATCTTCGCTCGCGACCATTTCGTAGGCCAGCCCGATCGTGTGCTGCGCGCCCGCCACCTCGGTCGCGTGCAGGCCGCCACTGATGTCGACGATGGCGCGGCCCTCACGCGCCAGGGCCCGCACCTCCTCGTCGGTCAGTCCCTCCGGATCCGCGAGGCGCCTCGCGATCTCCCGATGACGCTCGAAGGCGTCCAGGTTCGCGGGTGACGAGACGAGGGCGATCCACCAGTCCCTGCCGAACGAGGTCCGACCGACCTGGACGAGCCGCAGACGGTCGCTCGCCTGGTCGAGACGACGGAAGTATTCCATGGACTGCTCGTACGTGGCGAGCTCGAAGTCGGCGCCGGGCTCGAAGCCGAGCACCGAAGCAGGCGTCGGAATCGCCTGGGCGCCGGAGGGAGCCGCGTGGACGACGCTGAGCACGACGGCGGTGAGCGTCGCCGTCGCCGGGATTCTGTTCGAGTTCACGGAAAATGCGGACGCGGGGTCAAAGGGCGGAGCGAATATGGCCGCCCGGCGGAGCCCAGCGCTACTCGAAAGACCCTCAGATCATGCCCATCGTCCTCATGCTGCGCAGCGCCTCCGCCCAGCGATCCATCTCCTCCGGGAGTCCGAAGGAGACGCGGTTCCAGGCCAGCATGGGCGGGAAGGGTCGCCCGACGCGGATCCCGGATTGGCGCATCCGCTCGATGTAGTTACCCAGATCCCCGTGGATCCGGTGCATCATGAAGTTCGTCTGAGTGGGCAGGTACTCGAGTCCGAGGCCATCCAGGGTCTGCTGCGCGATCTCCTTGGCCTCCGTGTTCACCGAGACGCTGCGCGCGACCAGCGCGTCGTCCTGAAGAGACGCGACGCCGGCCGCGCAGGCGAGCACGTTGGTGTTGTTCGCGCTGATGAAGTCCGAGAGGCGGCGCGCCGTGGCCGGATGCGCGATACCGTATCCGAGGCGCATTCCGGCCATGCCGAAGATCTTCGAGAAGGTGCGCACCACGATCACGTTCGGCTTCGACTCGATCCACTTGAGCGCCGACCAGTACGAGGGATCGTCGACGTACTCGTAGTACGCCTCGTCCATCAGGAAGCAGGTGGTTTCGGGCGCATCCGCGATCCACGCGTCGATGTCGGCCGACGGAGTGACCGTCCCGGTCGGGTTGTTGGGGTTGCAGAAGTACACCACGGCAGGCCGGCCCGCGGACTCTGCGACTTCCCGCATGCGGCCGATGTCGTGCGCCATGCCCGAGGTCAGGGGCACGCTGACGAGATCGTAGGCGAACGGACGTTGGTAGCGCGGCACGTCTTCGAAGGTGGGTTCCGCGATGACCATCGTGGCCCGCGGGCCGCTGAACGCCTGGACGGCCATCTGGAGGACCTCGGTGGACCCTGCGCCCATGACGAGGTTGTCGACGTCCACTCCGACGTGCCCCGCGAGTGCCTCGACCAGGGGTCGCCGCCAGTCTCCGGGATAGCGGTTGGCGTCCACGAGGTGCTCCACGACCGCCTGGCGCGCCCCGTGTGCGAGGCCGAGCGGGTTCTCGTTCGAGCTGAGGCGCACCGTGCCATCGGCCAGCGTCTTGCCGATGCGCCACACCCCCGACCGCTCGAGCAGGGACGCGACGGCGCCGCTGCTTCCGGTGAGTCCTGCCAGGCCCGCGACCATTCCCGAGCTCACGAATCCGCGGCGGTCCATCGGTCCTCCTGGGGCTGTGGGGCACGACGCGCGGGGAGCGTCCGCGCACCGCGACACAATCTGAGGGTCCGGGGGGCGGGATCGAAAGGGTTTCGATGGGTTAGCAGGTCGCGACCCGTTAGGACGGGTTCGCCCGCGGTCGCTGCCTGCCACCGCGTCGAGAGCCTAGACGCCTGAGACGAACCGCTATGCGCACGAATCTGACTGTCCTCATATTGATGGTTCTGCTCGCGACGCCGGTGGCTGCCCGCCAGTCCGCTCGGCCACCGGAGGCTCCCGTCCGATACGACGGGGACCACGCCAGCGCGGACTTCCATCGAGGGCGCAGGTCGGCGCTGGTGGCGTCGCTCCCGACGGGAGCGGTCGCGGTCGTGCTCGGCGGCGTCGAGGGCGGCGGATCCGTCGACGACCTGCGGAGCTTCCATCAAGACCCGTACCTCTACTACCTGACGGGCTCGGAGGAGCCGGGGTCGGCGCTGCTCCTGGCCCCGGAGGGAGTCACGGTCGATGGCCGGACCGTGCGCGAGATCCTCTTCGTCCCTCCGCGGAACCCGGAGATGGAGATCTGGCTGGGGCGAAGATTCGGGGCCGCCCGAGCCCAGCGTGAGCTGGGCGTCGAAATGGCGCTCCCCAATTCGCGCTTCGAGGAAGTCGTCGGGGCGCTCGTGACCGGAGCTGGTCAGCAGGTGCTGCACCTCGCGTTCCCGGCTGCCGTTCCACCCCGGACGACGCTGGCTCAGCAGATCGGCGTGCTCAGGTCCCTCGCCGCGGTTCGCGGGGCGGACCTCGACGACACCGTGTTGGCGGCCAGCCTCGACGGCATGCGAATGGTCAAGGAGCCGGAGGAGATCAGGGTCCTGCGCCGGGCGGTCGACGTGACCGTCGAGGCGCACCGCGAGGTCCTCGGTGCGGTGTCGGCGGGATGGAAGGAGTACGAGATCGAGGCTCTGATCGAGTACACCTTCCACCGACTCGGGGCCGAGGAGCCGGCGTTCCCATCCATCGTGGGCAGCGGTGAGAACACGTCGATGCTCCACTATGAGACGAACAGACGCACCACCCAGGCCGGTGACCTCGTCGTCATCGACATCGGAGCCAAGTACCGCGGCTACTCCGCGGACGTGACGCGCACGATCCCGATCGACGGCCGCTTCACGGCGGACCAGAGGGCCGTCTACGACATCGTTCTGGAGGCGCAGCGCGCGGGGATCGAGGCGGCGAGCCCGGGCGCCTCGTTCGGCGCACCCGGTCAGGCGGCGTCTCGCGTCCTCGCACGCGGACTGGCGCGTCTGGGGCTCATCCGTAGCCCGACGGACGGGTCGGGCCTGCAGCGGTTCTTCCCCCACGGCACGAGCCACTACCTCGGCATCGAGGTCCACGACGTCGGTTCCTACGACGTGCTGTCTCCCGGGCAGGTGATCACCGTCGAACCCGGCATCTACATCGCGCCAGCTCCGGACATCGATCCACGATGGTGGAACATCGGCGTGCGCATCGAGGACGACGTGCTCGTGACGGAGGCGGGTCCCGTCGTACTTTCTGCGGGCGCTCCGCGTGACCCCGAGGACATCGAGGAGGCCATGGGCGCGCGCGCCCGCGCCGGCGGCCCCTGAGCCGCCCCGGGGTGGCCTGCCTGTGCAGAGCCTCCCTGGCTCAGTCGGCCGCGACCGCCAGTCGCTGCCGTTCCGGACTGGCGGGGGGTAGCCCCTCCCACTCTCGATCGATGCGGTCCACATACACCGACGCGGAGATGTCGCCGCATACGTTCAGGGTCGTGCGGCTCATGTCGAGGATGCGATCGACGCCCAACACGATCGCGATTCCCTCGGGCGGCACGCCGACCGTGGCCATCACCAGCATCATCAACGGCAGGGATCCTCCCGGGACGCCGGCGGCTCCGATGGCCGTCAACACGGCGAGGACGATCACCACCGCCTGTGAGCCGAGAGACAGCCCGACCCCGAAGACCTGCGCCAGGAAGAGCACGGTCACCCCCTCGAAGAGGGAGGTTCCGTTCATGTTCATGGTCGCGCCGAGCGGTAGCACGAAGCCCGCGATCTTGGGCTGCACGTCCAATTCCTTCTCCGCGGTGGAGATGGAGGTTGGCAGCGTGGCCATGCTCGAGCTTGTCGAGAAGGCCGTGATGAACGGGGCGCCCACCGAGCGCCAGAACGTCACGGGGTTCATCTTCCCGAAGATCTTCACCAGGGCGGAGATGCCGATGGTCGCGTGCAGCACGAGGCCCAGGATGACCACCACCACGTACATGCCAAGCTGGGTCAGGATCCCCCAGCCGAATTGCGACGTGATCACGAAGATCAGCCCGAACACGCCGTAGGGAGCCAGATTCATCGCCATGTCGATGATCTTGATGACGGCTTCTCCGATCCCGTCGAGCACATCGATGACCGGGCGTGCCTTCTCCTTGGAGATGAGCGTCAGGGCGGCGCCGAAGATCAGCGAGAAGAAGATCAGCGCCAGCATGTCCATGTCCGCGGCGGCCTGGACCGGGTTCCGCGGGACGATGTTGACGAACGTGCTCACGCCGAACTCGGCCGGTCCGGACTGGGCGAGCCCCTGACTGGAGAAGCGCGCCATGAGCTCGTCCCGGGTTTCGGCGCTGAGGCCTCCGCCCGGTCGGATCGTGTTGACGAGGGTCAGCCCGATGAGAGCGGCGATCAGCGTGGAGAGCGCGAAATAGCCGAACGTGCGCCCCCCGAGTCGCCCCAGGGTCTTGAGGTCGCCGATGCCGGCCACGCCCAGGGCGATGGAGGTGAACACGATGGGCACCACGGTCATGAACAGCATCCGCAGGAAGATCTGTCCCACGGGGTAGGCCACGTTGTCGGAGACCCAAATCAGCCAGGCCTCGCCGCCGAAAAAGGCGTTACACAGGCTGCCGACCAGCGCGCCGGCGCCGAGTCCCACCGCGATCTTGGTGTGGAGCTTCACGCTACCTCCGAGCGTTCAGGCCGGCGCGGCCCCCCGGTCGACGCACACCACGGGCGCCCACCTCACGGGCGCGCGGGCGCGCGCGAACGTGGTTCGTCGGATCTCCGGTCTGTTTGGGGGCCCCGACGGCAAGGACCACCGCCGGGGTGGGCAGGAGTGGATGGGTTCATCCGCTCCGGAACGAGCCGATGATCGCAGCGGGACCGGGTGGTGGCAAGGCCGACCCGGCCGGGCGGACGGCTCGGCGTGTCGCTACGCTGCCCTTTGTGCCGCGGGGCCGTCGAAGAGGGACTCGCCCTCCGTGCGGGCGACGAAGGCGGAGCAGCTCAGGTCCCCGGTCACGTTCACCGACGTGCGCAGCATGTCGAGGATGCGGTCCACGCCGAGGATCAGCGCGATGCCGGCCTGAACCTGGCCCTGCAGGCCGACGGAGTTGAGGACGATGATCAAGGTGATGATTCCCGCGCTGGGGACCCCTGCCGCGCCGATGGAGGCCAGCGTCGCGGTCATGACGACGATCAGCTGGTCCGCCCAGTCGAGGGGAATGCCGTAGATCTGTGCGATGAACATGACGGCCACCGCCTGATACAAGGCGGTTCCGTCCATGTTGATGGTCGCTCCCAGGGGCAGCACGAAGCTCGCCACCTCGTTGGAGACACCGAGCTCCTGCTCTGCGGTCTCGATGGTCAGCGGTAGCGTGGCGTTCGAGGACGACGTCGAAAACGCGAGCAGCGGCACCGCGACGATGCGCTTGTAGAACTCGATGGGATTGATCCGCGCCAGGACGCGCAGCATGAGCGCGTACGTTCCCAGGCCGTGGAGGAGCAGCCCTGTCACGACCACGAGGGTGTAGACGAGCAGGCTGCGCATGAGGTCCAGCCCGAAGTTGGCGACAACGGCGGCGATGAGCACGAAGACGGCGTAAGGAGCCAGCTCCATGATCCAGTTGATGAGGACCATGGACGCCTGATTCACGCCCTGAAAGAAGCCGACCACCTGGTTCCTGTACGGTTCGTCCACGACGGTGATCGCCGCGCCGAACATGATCGTGAAGAAGATCAGCGGTAGCAGGTCCATATTCGCTGCCGCCTGCACCGGGTTCCTGGGGATCACCCCCATGAGGGTCTCGACCCACGAGGGGGCCTCGGCCGCCATATCCATGCGGGCCGCCGCGTCGCCTCCGTACCGCTCCGAGAGCTCCACGCGGGTGGTCTCGTCCACGCGCGATCCGGGTCGGACGACGTTGGACACCACCAGCCCGATCGTGACGGCGATGGCCGTGGTCATCATGTAGTAGAGGAGGGTCTTCCCGCCGATCCGCCCCAACTTGCGCAGGTCACCGAGGGAGGCGGTGCCGACGAGCAGGCTCGCCACGACCAGGGGGATCACGACCATGGTGATCAGGTTGATGAAGGCGGTCCCCAGAGGCTCGAGGGCCCCCAGGAAGCTTTGGAGAGGCTCGATTCCTCCGACGTTCGCGATCACACCGACGACGGCGCCCGCGATGAGTCCGATCAGGATCTTGGTGTACAACTGCATATCTTCCCCCCTGCCGACCGCGACAACCAATTGAGCCGCCTGCGCGGCCGAGGAGCCAGTGGTCGAGCCCGCACAACCGCCATCAAGCGACTATAAGGCGTCGGCGCTCCAGGGCAAACCGATCGCGCTCGGGCATCGCGGTCAACGCGAACGTACCTCCGCGCGTTCGATCACGTCGCCCTCGAGCACCTGGTCCACCACCTCCATACCCGAGACGACGATGCCGAGTAGCGTGTAGTCGTGGTCGAGGCGGACGTTGTCGATGAGGTTCACGTAGATCTGACCGTCCCCCGTGTCCCGGCCGCGGGTGGACACCCCGACCGTACCGCGCGTCTGGACGCGAAGGCCCACCTCGTCGCGGGTGAAGGCCCCGTGTCCGCCGTATTCGTTCGCCCTCGGCGAGCCGCCCTGAACCACGAAATTGGGCACCACGCGGTGGAGCGTCAGACCGTCCAGCACGCCGTCGCGCGCCATCGAGTAGAGTCGGAAGGCGTTGGTCGTCGCCTCCATGGGAAGAAGCGCGATCTCGATCTCCCCCCCACGGGCCATGCGCAGGACGACGGAGCTTCGGGTCATCGCCTCGAGATCGGCCACCGTGGGGAGTGGAAGACGGCGCGCCGGCCGTGGGGCCCCCAGAAAGCGTTTGCCGGTCCAGGCCTCCATGACGGACGCTGCGCGGTGCGCCACGGCGGCGTCGTAGTCGCGGAGGTACGGCTCCATCTCGCGGATCCGTGTCGAGTCCGAGACCCCTTGGATGAGCTCCAGCAACGCGAGCCGTGGGTCGCGAAGCGTCTCCCACCGGGGCTCGGTGAGGCGAGCCAGTGCCGTGAAGGCGGCGTCGGCCGCGGCGGCTCGCAGCTCCGTCGGCCCGAGCAGGGGCGAAACGGTCACCACCACCTGTGCATCGTCGGTGCCTCCAAGGAGCTGGATCAGCGCGCGGTCCGCGTCGCGTCCCCCGATCGCATGGAGCGCGAGGGCGGCCTGTGTGGCCACGTTGGAGTCCCCGTCGCCGAGGAGATATCGGAGGGCGGCGCTGTCGCCGAGGGCGCCCGCGGCCCGGGCCGCCCACGCGCGGGCGAACGGGTTGGGGTGCGCGAGCGCGGCAGGCAGCAAGGGGCGGGTCCGCTCGGGCGACGTGGATGCGAGGGCGACCAGGGCATGGGCGGCCAGGTGCCAGTTGCGGGTGGAGACGGCGGTAGGCCCCGTCGCGATGCGCTCGAGCAGCGCCGCATCTTCTTCCCCACCGGAGCAGGCGCGACCGAGCCCGTCCACGGCGAAGGCGGCGGCCCGCGCGTCCGCGTCACCCGCCGCCTGGCGGAGCGCGGCGCAGTCGGCCGAATCGGCGGGCAGGTTCGCGAGCACCCGTATGCCTTCGATCCTCACCTGCGTCGACGCGTCGGCCAACGCCCTGGGCAGGAGCCGGGCTCGTTCGCTGCCCTCGATCCCCGAAAGGGCCGCGGTGGCCGCGGCACGGACCGCGTCGGATGGGTCGTCGAGCGCACGACGGACGCGTTCCGCGTCCAACTGACCCAGCCGAGCCGCCACCCCGAGAGCCAGGGACCGGACGAGGGCCGCTCGGTCGGCCTCGTCGACGGACGTGTAGCCGGTGAGCTCGAGGACACGCGCTCGAAGCGCGGCCCCGGCCCGCCCGCCGTTGCGGCGTGTCCACGACTCGATTCCGAGCATCGCCCCCAGGATCAGTCGTGGTGGGGCCTGTGCCTGCCTCTCGCGGCTCAGGCGCCCCAGGGCGCCCTCGACCTCCATTGCCCGGGAGCCGTCGACCGCCAGGCGGCCGAGCGCGCGGGCCAGGGCGGACGCGACGTCCGGATCGCGCTCCGATTCAGCAGACCGCAGGAGCCGGGTCAGCGCGCCCGACCCGTCGACCCGATGAACGGCCTGGGCGGAGGCGTTGGCCGCCTCCGCGCGCACCTCGGGGGTTCGATCGTCCAGGTGGGGGAGGATCGAATCGAGGAGCTCGGGTCGCTCGAGTCGGCCCAGCGCCCGCACCCCGGACCGCCTGAGGAACGGGTCCGGCGACCTCGTGGCGGCCATGAGCGCCTCCAGGGAGGGGCCCCCCGCGGGTCGGGCGTCCTCGGCCTCGACGACCTGGAGATACGCGCGGGCCCCGAGGTCCGGCCGCCCGGCGTCGGGCACGCAGCCTGAGACGATCAGCAGGGCGGCGATGCCTGACCGGCGCGGGATCCAGCGAAGGGGAAGGGTCATGTCGAGTCGTCCGCAGGAGTGGGGCCTGCGAAGGTAGGGCCCGCCGCCCGGTGGGTGAAGGGACCTCCGCTCGTCAGTGCCCGGGCGCGAAGCGCTCCAGGATCCAATCCCGCACCGTGTCCATCACCTGCGGGTTCATGGTCTCGGAAATCCTGGCGTACTCGTCGGGCCCCCCGGTGTCGGCCGTCTGGAACAGGTGGTTCAGCCCGGGGAGCACGCGTGTGGTGACGTCCGGGTTGCCACCCCGCTCGAGCGCGGCTCGCACCTCGGGAAGGTTTGCGTTCGGAGGCACCTGCAGATCCTTGGCGCCGTTGAGCGCGAGCACGGGGACGCGGACCCGCTCGAGAGCGGGCCGAGGATCGTACACGAGGAAGAACCGGAACCAGGGCGAGTTGAGCTGGGCCAGCTCCGCGTCGATGCTCCCTGGCGGCATCGCCCCTTCGGGCAGCGTCGAGGCCGCGCGCTCGAGTGCCTCGCGCAGCCGGCGCGACGCGACGGCGGTGTCGGGCTCGGACCGCAGAATCGCGAACAGCTCCTTCTGGATCTCGCGGTTCCGGCGAATCACCTCCTCGGGCGTCCCCGCGGCGCGGTTGATCATGGCGGCCTGGAGATCCAGGATCTCCTCACCGGGGATCCCGGGCCCCGCCAGCAACACGAGGAAGTCCACCCGGTCCGAGCGCGTTGCCGCCATCGGACCGATCAGCCCCCCCTCGGAGTGCCCCAGGATGCCCACGGCGGTGACGTCGTCGCGCTTCGCGAGCCACTCCACGGCGGCAACCGCGTCCGAGGCGAAGTCGCGGGACGTCGCGGTCGCGAAGCTCCCTCTCGACGACCCGACCCCCCGATCGTCGTATCGGAGCACGGCGATGCCGGCGCGTGTCAGATGGTCCGCCAACACCAGGAAGGGCTTGTGGCCCATGATCGTCTCGTCTCGATCTTGCGGGCCGGAGCCACTCACGAGCACGACGGCCGGGAAGGGCCCGTCGCCGACGGGAAGCGTCAAGGTTCCGGCGAGTACGACGGCCGGCGAGGGAGTGTCGATCGACACGTCCTCCGCTCGATAGGGGAACGGAGGTTTCGGGAGCTGCGGGCGTGACGGCTCCGTCGGGCTTTCGACGCGACGGAGCATGAGGGGCAGGGACACCGGGCCCTGGGTGAAGGTGCCCGAGACGGTCCCGTCGGGCCCCAACACGCCCTCGTAGCTCGCCCCCAGGGCCTGCACAGCGAACGTGAGACGCTCCTCGTCGCCCTCGACCGTGGTCAGCGGGATTCCAGTCGCGCCCTGGTCCGGGCTGTCCATGGTGCCCGTCAGGGTGCCGCCGTCCCCGCGCGACAGATGCAGGACGAGCCTCAGCTGCGCCGTGCCCGCATCGAGCGTCCCCTCCCACGTACCGCCGAAGTCGAAGCCGGCCGCCTGCGGAGAGGCACCGGCGGGAGCGAGGAGGAGCGCCCCCAGGAACGCGTTGACGCCGAGTCGTCGGCGGTGGCGGCGGGCGGTCATGACTGGCTCCGAGCTTGTGGGCACGACGATCGTCGGTGCGCCTACGAGTCGGGTCTCCCTTTTCTTCAAGGCCGGCGGTGGCGGCTTCCGCCGGGTGCCGGCCCCGTGTGGAGCCTACCTAGAAGGTCACGAGGGAGTGGAAGACCTCGGTGCCGTTCTTGAACCAATGCTCCCGGAACGGATAGGGGGACACCTCGGATCCGATCAGCGGTGCCGTCATGTCGTGCGGGAAGATCGTCATGTTCCCGCGCTCATTCTCGTGGACCGTATACTGGCCCGAGATCTGGACGGTGGTCCGGTAGCGTTGGTCGCCACGGATGGAGAAACCCTGCAGGAGATGGCTGGTGGACTCCCACCGACCCTGGGTGACGCTGAAGTCGACGATGGGGTCCCCACCCCCCCAGGCCCGCACGCGCAGACGGTCGCCGGTCTCGATAAACTGGGCGTCGATGTCCTGATCGAGATAGGGGAAGTGGAGGCATTCGGCGCGCGCCTCCCTGGCGGGCTTCGAGCTCGTCGCGGCCAAGAAGGGATAGAAGCCCGCCTTGGCGTGTCGTCCCCAGTCGGCCACCATCGGGGGCACGACGACCGAGAACGTGAGCTCCGTATACGGCCCGACTTCGCTCTCCTCGAAGAGGAACGCGGTCACCGACAGCACGCTGCGCTGGTGACGTACCTCGATGGGCTGAAGATATTCCGGCAAGACAGCCGTCGCGTCGGCCGTCGCCATCTCGAAGAAGGCGCTGACCCCGGTCCGGAAGTCGTACCGCCCTACGTGCATATCCCGTACCTCCGGAGGACGCGGATGATCGTCTCCGCCCCCCGGGCCAGCTCGTCCTCCGTGTGCGCGGCCGAAATGGACATCCGGAACCGCGACTTGTGCTTGCCGACCGCGGGGTACTTCACGGGGTTGATGAAAACGCCCTCTCTGAAGATATCCTCACCGATCTGAAAAATGCGCGCGTCGTCGCGCACCATGATGGGGATCACCTGCGAGGTCGAGTCGCCGATCGGCACGCCCGCCTCGGCCAAGCGGCCCTGCATGAAGGCGACGTTGTGCCACAGCTTCCTGCGCAGCTCTGGCTCCGAGCGTGCCAACTCGAGCGCCTTCAGCAGGCCGGCCACCACCACCGGCGACAGGGCACAGGAGAAGAAGCGCGACCGGGAGAAGCCCCTCAGGTAGTTCACGAGCTGACCGGAGCCGGCCACGTAGCCGCCCTGCCCGCCCAGGCTCTTCGAGAACGTTCCGAGGTGGATGTCGACCTCGTCCTCGAGACCCTGATCCTCGACCACGCCGCGGCCACCTTCCCCGAACACGAACGCGGAGTGCGCCTCGTCGATCATCAGTCGCGCCCCATGCTTCCGGCACACGTCGACGATGTCGGCGAGCGGAGGGACGTCTCCGTCCATCGAGTAGACGCCCTCGACGATCACCAGCTTCTTCCCCTCGAATCCCTTGAGCTTCCGCTCCAGGTCGTCGGGGCGGTTGTGCCTGAAGAATCTGGATGTCGCCTTGGACAGGATCATGCCGTCGACGACCGAAGCGTGCGCGTACTGGTCGGCCACGATCAGGTCGCCGGAGCGCATGAGGCCGGCGATGGTGCCGACGTTGGCGCTGTACCCGGTGGGGAAGATGAGCGCCGCCTCCTTCTCCTTGAATGAGGCCATCTCGCTGGCCAGCTGGCGGTGCAGCTCGGTGGTCCCGCTCAAGATCGGCGAGCCGGACGCCCCGCCCCCATAAAGCTCGGCGGCATCCTTGATGGCCTGCTTCACCTCGTCCCGGTACGACAGACCGAGGTAGTTGTACGAGGCGAAGTTGACCAGGTCGCGGCGGATCTCGTGCGTCTTGGTGTCCTCCACGTCCACCCGGGTGCTCGGCGCCGAATGGAGGGGAAGCTCATAGAGGTAATAGCCGGCGGGCCTGGCTTCATGCCACCAATCGTCGAAGGGGGCCAGGAGGGCGAACGCGTCGTCCCCCGCACCGAAGTAGAAGTTCGTATAGTCGTATTCCATCGCCCCCGGAGGCGACGGGGCGGACTCCGGGAGGGTGGGCCCCTCCGCAGCCGCGCCGAAGCGACTGGTGGTCTTCGGTGTCTCGACGCCCGAAGACGCCTCGTCTCGCTGTTCCGACATGTCCGCTACCGGTAGAGTGCCCGAAATGCTCCAAGAGCGGAATCTCCGCAATTGGTACCCGGGTTTCAAGGAGGAAGTTGATGAACGACTGGGCCGCGGTGGCGCGAGCCTGGGTTCCCCCCCCTGGGTGGCGGTCGATCCAGGTGGTCGACGCCCACGCCGCGGGTGAGCCGCTCAGGGTGGTGCTGTCCGGGTTCGAGGACCTCCGGGGAAGTACCGTCCCCATGCTGCGGCGTGACGCGCGCAACCGCTTCGACGGACTTCGCCGATCGCTGATGTGGGAGCCCCGCGGGCACGCCGACATGTACGGCTGCGTGGTGGTCCCGCCGGTCACCCCGGACGGAGACTTCGGTGTCCTCTTCACGCACAACGAGGGCTTCAGCACCATGTGCGGCCACGGAATCATCGGGGTGTCCGCCGTGGTCGAGCGGCTCGGGCTCGTCGAGGGGGTATCCGAGACGCGCCCGCTCCGCATCGACACGCCCGCAGGGCGCGTCGAGGCCCGGGTGCACGCTTCGGCGGACGCGCCCTCCCGTGTGTCCTTCGTCAACGTCGGGTCTTACGTAGACGTCCTCGACCGGGAAGTCGAGGTCCGCGGCGTGGGACGGGTCCGGTACGACGTCGCCTTCGGAGGCGCCTTCTACGCCTTCGTCGACGCGCCGGACCTGGGACTCCGTCTGGTCCCGGACGAGTTCGCGCGTATCGTCGAGCTCGGTCGGACCATCAAGGACGCCGTGCGGGCCCGTGCCGAGCCCCGGCATCCCCTCGAGCCCGACCTGGGGTTTCTGTACGGGACGATCTTCGTCGGACCGCCCGAGAACCCGTCGCACCACTCTCGCAACGTCTGCGTATTCGCCGACGGCGAGGTCGACCGCAGCCCGACGGGAACGGGCGTGAGCGCCCGACTCGCGCTGCACCACGCGCGTGGCGAGCTGGAGGCGGGCGAAGAGATCACGGTCGAGTCGATCGTGGGCACCACCTTCGGGGGCAGGATCCTGGCAACCACTACCGTGGGTCCCCACGCCGGCGTCGTTCCGGAAGTCTCGGGAACCGCCCACGTGATCGGACGGGGTGAGCACTGGCTCGACCCCGCCGATCCGCTGCGGGAGGGCTTCCTGCTCCGCTGAGTCCTCAGTCGGTGCGCAGCGCCCGGGCGGGATCGGTGCGCGCCGCTCGGGCGGCGGGCAGGGACGTCGTGGCCAGCGTGACCCCTAGCACGACCAGGACGGTGGCCGCGTACGTAGCGGCGTCCGTCGGCGCTACACCGAAGAGCAGCCCCTCGATCAGCCGCGAAAGCACGAGCGCTGCGACCAGTCCGGCGGCGGCTCCGACGATCGACAGGCGAAGGGAGCGTCCCAGCACCCGCCCGAGCACGAGGGCCGAGGCCGCGCCCAGCGCCATGCGGACGCCGATCTCGCGACGCTCCCTCGCCACCGAGTAGCTGACGAGTCCATGGAGGCCGACCACGCAAAGCAACAGGGCGAGCGTCCCGAAGCCGCCCACGAGCATCATGGCGAACGTGCGCGCCGCCGTGTTCTCCCGGAACGAGCCCTGCACGGTCCCGATCGACAGCGGAGGTAGGTCGGGGTCGACGTCGCGCAGTGCGCCACGCAGGGCCGTGCGCAGCGAGGCGGGATCCGTGCCGGGCGCGGCCCTGGCGACCACCGTCGACCATGTGAGCCAGGGCCAGGTACGCTGTGCGTACGGGATGAAGATGCCGGGCTGGGGCTCCACATCCGGGCTCTCCAGTCGCGTGTCCGCTACGACCCCGACGATCTCCAGCCACGGCGTCTCACCGACACGGAAGGCGATCCGGTGTCCCACCGCTTCCTCGCCCGGAAAGTGCTTCCGGGCCAGCGACTCGTTGAGGATCACGACCGGAGGGCCGTTCGCGTCGTCACCGGGCTCGAAGGCGCGACCCGCGAGCACCTCCTGACCCAGCGCGTCGAAGTAGCCGGGCGACACGGCATGCAGCGTCTCGTCGTCCTCACGGCCCGACGCGTTCGAGGCGACGCGGCCCTCGATGGCGAAGCTGAACGTCATGCCGGATCGGTCGCCCGGTGGCTGGCTCGTCGTAGCGGCGGTGGCGACCCCGGGGATCGCCCGCACATGATCCAGGAGGCGCTCGTACAGCGCGACCTGTTCGGCGATGCCCGGGTAGCGGGGCCTGGGTAGGTCGACCTCCATCGTTGCCAGACCGCCGGGCTCGAATCCGGGGTCGATGCCCTGGAGGGCGCGGAACGAACGCACGAAGAGGCCGGCGGCGACCAGGAGAACGACGGAGAGCGCCACCTGCGAGACCAGGAGGGCAGCCCTGAGGCGCACGTGCTCGGCGCGAGAAGCGTCGACCGCGGTACGCAGGGTCGATTGGAGGTCGGAGCGGGACAGACTGAGTGCCGGCGCGAGGCCGAAGACGAGCGAGGCGCCGAGCGTGACGGCTGCCGTGAACCCGAGCATGCGCACGTCGATCGCGGCGTGGGTGAGGAGCGGCACCTCGGCCGGCGCGCCCGCGACCAGCGCGCCGAGCAGCAGGGGCGCGAGGCCGAGCCCCACGAGCCCCCCGAGCGCGGCCAACAGGCCACTCTCGGTGAGAAGCTGGCGGACCAGGCGTCCCCGCCCGGCGCCGAGCGCACCGCGAACCGCCATCTCGCGCTGCCGGGTCACGGCGCGCGCGAGGAGCAGGTTCGCCAGGTTGCCGCACGCGATCAAGAGGACCACGAGCACTCCGCCGAGGAGCACCTGGAGCAGCCCGGCCACGTTGCGCGTGAGGTCCTCGCGCAGGGGGACCACGCGTGCTCCCCAGCCGGTCATCTCGCTGGGATGCTCGCCCGCGATGCGCCCCGCCAGGGCGGACATCTCGCGGCGGGCCGCTTCGAGGGTCACACTGGGTGCCAGCCGGCCCAGCACGAGGTAGTTGTGGCTCGTCCGGCTGGTCGGATCGAGCTCGTCGTCTGCCACCGGCACCCAGACGTCGACCTCGTCGTTGGGGAAGGCGAAGCTCGGGGGCATCACGCCGACCACCGTGTATGCCGCGTCGTTCAGCACCAGCGAGCGGCCGAGCGCGTCCGCACGGCCGCCCAGCCTGGCCTCCCAGAAGGAGTGGCTCACCACGGCGACCCGCGCGCCCGACGCATCCTCGGCACCCAGGGGCCGTCCGAGCGCCGGCGCGACGTCCAGCGCGCGCATGACCTCGGGCTGCATGCTCGCCAGTACGACGCGCTCGGCGTCCCCGTCCCCGGTGAGGGTCACAGGAAAGCCACTACCGTATGCGCCCAACAACGCGAACGACCGGGCGCCCCGCTGCCAATCCAGCACATTGCCCGCGGACACGGGGTTGCGGGTGGCCCCCTGGGGCGAGGTCTCGAACACCTGGACGAGTCGGTCGGCCGCCGGGTAGGGTAGGGGCGCGAGCAGAACGGTGTACACCACGCTGAACATCGCGGTGGTGGCGCCGACGCCGAGCCCCAGGGTGGCCACCGCCATCGCCGCGAATCCGGGAGCGCGAGCAAGCGTGCGCAGCCCGTAGCGCAGGTCCTGCCGTAGCTCGCCGAGCGCCTCACGTCGCCGGTCGATCCGGTCGAGGCGGTCCAGCTCACGCCGTACCGCGTCCACGTCCCCGAGTCGGGTCCGGGCGGCCGCACGGGCGTCCTCCTCCGTCATTCCTCGTGCCAGATAGTCGCGGATGCGCATGTCCAGATGGAACCCGAGCTCGTCATCCCCTCCGGGCGCCTCGTCTTTTCCCGGTACGTGGGGCAGGCGCCTGCGGGGCCCGGACCCCGGCTCGCCGGTCACGAAACCCTTCGGTCGGAAACGGTCGGGGCCGACAGCGCCTGGGCCACGATCGCCACGGTGCGGTTCCATCCATCCGTCTTGTCCCGTAGACCGCGCCGGCCGCGGGGCGTCAGGCGGTAGAAGCGGGCGCGGCGGTTGTTCTCGGAGATCCCCCACTCGGAGTCTACCCACCCTTTGGCCGCGAGTCGCCGCAGCGCCGGGTAGAGGGACCCTTCCTCAACCCTCAGCGCGTCGTCGGTGGCGTCCTCGATCCAACGTGCGATCCCGTACCCGTGGCACTCACCGCCGCTCAGGCCGCGAAGTATGAGCAGCTCCAGGGTCCCCTGAAGCAGCCCCCGGTCATCGTGGAGCATCGTCTGACCTCCGTGAAGCGTCCGTCGCCCTCACTCCCATAGACATGCAAAGGGAACGAGAGGTTGGAAGGCCGTCCGCGAGGCCGACCGCGTCAGCGCGCGTCCCGACTCCAGCGCAGCGCCCCGGTGGGGTCGGCGACGCGCATCTGGAACGCCCACCCCCCGTCCAGGTCGGCGACCTTCAGCAGGACCCGGTTCCAGCCGGAACGCAGGTGAACAGGAACGGACAGATCGTCCACGACCGCGATATGGCGGCCCTGGCGCTCCGACACGCGCGCGCCGTCCACCCAGAGCACGTGGGCGTCGTCCGCGCCGAGCAGCAACACCACGTCTCTCTCGGCCGGGGACCACAGGAAGGTCTGCGCGTACGCTGCCACCCAGTCGTTGGGCGTGAAGTGGGGGTTCAGACGCAGGTAGCCGTCGTCCGGACCGTCCACGGCGATCCAGGCTATTGTCTGTCCATCGGGTCCCACGTAGTGCGCGCCGAGGTCGGGATCACGCTCCGGTCCATACACGCTGTCCACCGCGGCGGAGTACTCGGTACCGATCCGCTGCGGGTTGGGGAAAGGCCCGACCACGTTCCAGAGCCGCGCGAACCGCCGCACGGGGCGGGCTTCGACGGCGGCCGGTAGGTCCGGTCCGTCCCACGAGAGCGGCATCGTCCCCTGGAGCGCCAAGGTATCGAGCACGACGGGAGCCAGAACCTCGAGGGGCTCCGAGGCGCGTAGCTCGATCACACGGGTCGATCCCTGGCCCGCCCGCGCTCGGACCGCCCCTCCCGAGGGGCCGCCGCGCGGGTACGCGAGCAACTCGTAAACGTCGGGACGAGGGACGGGCACATCGAGAGTCCAACCGTCCCCGACCCGTCGTGCCAATGGAGGCGCGTCCAGCGCCCCCGATGGAATCTTGCGGTCGAGCACCCGCCGCGCGTCGGCCTCGGGCAGGGGGGCCAGCGGGCGATGTGGCTCCGTCTGGTACCAGTACGCCACGGTAGCGTAGTCGGCCACTTCCTCATTCGCGTGGCCGTGCTCGAGGTCGACCCGGATCGAGTCGTGAAACGGGACCGGATCGGGAAGGTGCCAACGGTACGCCGCGATTCGCGCGCGCCCCTCGTCCTTGACGACGAGGCCATGGTAGGGGGCCGCGAACTCGCCCTGGTCGAAATACCAGCCCGCGTTGAAATAGTCCTCGGTGCCCGTGCCCTGCCCGCGGAAGCTCCCGTCCACGAAGTAACGCTCGTCCCCCTCCAGGAACGCGAGCGTGCCGTCGTGACTCTCCGCGTTCAGGCTCAGACCCACGAAGTGGCCGGCGCCCGCGGCATCCAGGACGACGTGCGGCTCCGGGCTCGTCGTGCGGGCGTCGCGCCGCCAGGTGGCGTGGAACGTCGCCAGCGGCCGGGGGAGCCGGGTCGCGGTCTCGACGTCCGCGTTGACGTAGAAGGCGTCCACGACGCGGCCCGTGCCGTTGCGTGCGACGATGCGCGCATGCCGGCGGAACGGCATGGGGAGATACGTGAAGAAGCCGCCGCTCGACACCCCCATGGGCAGCGACGCGTAGTGGCGCCGGTCGAAGCCGTTTCCGAAGAAGTCGCCCAGCGGGGTACGCACGGACGGCTCCGTCTCGTCGTCCCAATACATCTCCAGCGCGATGCGCCGCAGGTAGTGGGGGTCGCGGCTGGCGACCGTGAGCCACAGCCGCCGGATCACACCGGGCCCGTCGAGGTCGAGCAGGACGACCGAGTCGCCGGCCGCGACCTCGTGTCGGTCGCGGTTGCCACCGGTGGTGTCGTAGGAGGACACGTGGACGTAGTCGCTGGTCGGCGCCCGGAACCATGGGTCCCACGAGGCGGAGGTCGGCGGATCCGCGCCGCACCCGGCGAGAAGAAGGGCGCTCGGAAGCACGGCTGCGGCCAACGGTCGGAACGGTCTCATGCGCCCAGAGTAGCGGACCACCAGCGCGGCCGCATTGGAAGGTCTGGAGCAGCGGGCCTTGCTGCGTTACTATGTGTCTTGAGCGTATACTCCTGATGCGAATAGGAGGGGCGGATGTCGCAGGAACGGAAACGGGCCGATCCCCTCCACCTGTTGCCCCTGACCCCGGTCGCCTTCGAGATCCTGCTCGCGCTTACCACGGGTGAGCGACACGGCTACGCGATCATGCGCGCCGTGGAGGAGCGCACCGAAGGGCGCACGAGCCTGCACGCCGGCACCCTGTACCGCGCCCTGGCCCGCCTGCTGGAGGGGGGGCTCCTCGAGGAGCGCGACGAGCGCCCCCAGGCGGGGTCCGACGAACGCAGGCGGTACTACGCGCTTACCGATCTGGGCCGGGCGGTGGCGGCCGCGGAGGCGCGCCGGCTGGAAAGCCAGGTGGGTGCGGCCCGGGACCACGGGCTGCTGGAGGGGATGGGGGGAGCGTGAGCGGGCATCGGCGCCGGACTGTGGCCGAAGCCCTCTATCGGGTCCTGCTGCTCTGCTATCCGAGAGACTTCAGGGGCCGGCACGGCCGGGAGATGATCCTCCTCTTTCTCGAGCGAGAGCGGGACGCCGCGGCTCGTGGGAAGCGGATCACGTGCTGGTGGGGGGCATCCGTCGACGCTGTGCGCAACGGTGTGGGCGAGCGGCTCGATGCGGTGGGAAGGCGGCTCAGGGGTGCGGGCTCGGAAGGGCTCGACCGTGACGGCGAACGGATCGGAGGGGGGGGTATGGACGCGCTGGCCAGGGATGCCGCATACGCAATACGGTCGCTCGCCAAGAGCCCGGGCTTCGCCGCGGTGGCGGTGTTGACGATCGGGCTGGGGATCGGGGCGAACACGGCGATCTTCAGCGTCGTGCGCGCCGTGCTGCTGGCGCCGCTGCCCTACGACGAGCCCGGCGAGCTTTTCGTCGCCTGGGGGCAGATGCGCAACCGGGGCGTCCTCACCTTCCCGACCTCTCCGCCCGACTTCAAGGACTACCAGGATCAGGCGGACCTGGTGGAGGAGATGGGGGCCGTGTTCACCTTCCAGGCGCCCCTCACCGGAGACGGGGAGCCCGAGCAGGTGGAAGTGGGATTCGTGACCCCGAACTTCTTCCGCATGTTGGGGATCACCCCAATCCTCGGACGGGACTTCGTGTCTTCGGACGGGACTCCGAACGAGGCCGGGGTGCAGCCCGGCTCGCCGGGCTCGCTTCCCACGATGGTGATCCTGAGCCACGCGCTCTGGCAGCAGCGCTGGGGCGGGGACCCGGGGGTGGTGGGGCGCACGATCGAGCTCCAGGGACCGGCCGAGATCGTCGGCGTTCTCCCTGCGGGCTTCGAGCTCCTCATGCCGGCCGCGGCGGCGCTCGCCAGCGCGCCCGATCTGTGGACCGCGATGCGTGTGGACTTCGTGAACAGCCCACGGAACAACGTCTTCCTGCGTCCGGTCGGTCGCCTGCGCGAGGGGGTCACGCTGGAGCAGGCCCAGGCGCAGGTGGACCGCATCGCGGTGTCCCTTGCCAGTGAGGATCCGGTCAAGACGAGCGCCGGATACGCAGTGCGGCTCGCCCCGCTTCAGTCGGAGCTGACGGCCGACGTGCGCCCGGTGATCCTCGCCCTCTTCGGTGCGGTGGTCTTCGTCCTGCTCATCGCGTGCGCGAACGTCTCGAACCTCCTGCTCGTGCGGGCTGCGGGCCGGCGCCGCGAGCTCGCCGTGCGGGCAGCGTTGGGTGGAAGCCGGACGCGTATCGTGCGCCAGCTGCTGATGGAGAGCGGGATCGTGGCGGGAATGGGCGCCCTGGTGGGTGTGGTCCTGGCGATGCTCGGCGTGCGTGCCCTCCTGGCACTGCGGCCGGACGATCTCCCGCGCATCGCCAACGTGGGCATCGACGGACCGGTGCTGGGGTTCGCCATCGCCGCCGCCGCCGGGGCAGCGTTGCTCTTCGGCCTCCTTCCCTCTCTGCAAGCCTCACGCGTGGACCTCGCGGACTCGCTCAACGAACGCGGGCAGGCAGGGTCGGGTACCGGTCGCGCGCTCCTCCGCAACGCCGTCGTCGTCGGAGAGGTGGCGTTGTCCCTGGTGCTTCTGATCGGCGCCGGGTTGATGATGCGGAGCTTCGTGGAGCTGAGCCGGGTCGAACCGGGGTACGATCCGGACGACCTGGTGACGTTCGAGGTCGCGATTCCGTTCAACCGCTACCCCCAACCGTCTGCGCGCTCGGAGTTGGCTGCGGCGCTGCGGCTGCGGATGGAGGCGATTCCGGGGGTGGTCTCCGCCGGCGCGGCGTTTCCGATGCCCCTGAGCGGCCGGGTCTTCAATGGCCGCTACGGCGGAGAAGAGGCCCGGGTGAACCCAGAGGCGTTCCGGCAGGCCGGCTATCGAGGAGTGCTCCCGGGATACTTCGAGGCGATGGGGACCCGCCTTCTGGCGGGCCGCGTCTTCACGGAGGCCGACTTCGTCGACAGCGCCGCTGTGGTCCTGGTGGACGAAAAGCTCGCTCGCACCCTGTGGCCCTCCGAATCCGCCGTGGGCAAGCGCTTCCTCGTGCGTGCCACGTCCCAGGAGCCGGAGGAGGTCGAGGTGATCGGCGTCGTGGAGCACCAGCGCCACGAGTCCCTGGCGGCGGAGGGCATGGAGACCGTGTTCTTCACCGATCGGTACCTGGGCGGCTTTGCCACCACCTGGGCCGTACGGGCGGGGGTCGATCCGCTGACGCTCCTACCCGCGATCCGCTCTGCCGTCGGCGCTGTCGACGCCGAGCTCCCCGTCGCCGACGTGCGCACCATGCGCGACCGCGTGGATGAAGCGATGGGACCGACGCGCTTCGCGCTCACGCTGATCGGCGTGTTCGGGGCCATCGCGATGTTGCTCGCCACCGTCGGACTCTACGGGGTCCTGGCCTCGGTGGTTCGTCAGAGGACGCCGGAGATCGGCGTCAGGATGGCGTTCGGAGCCGAGTCACGCGCCATTCTGCGCCTCGTCGTCCGCCAGGGGCTGGGGCTCGCGGGGCTGGGGATCGCTGTGGGCCTGGTTGCCGCGCTCCTTCTGACCGGCGTCATCGAGTCGATGCTGGTGGGCGTACGGCCCACCGATCCTGTGACGTTCGCCGCGATCGGCGCGGGCTTCGTGCTCGTGTCGCTGCTCGCGTGTTGGATACCGGCTCGAAGGGCAGCCCGCGTCGATCCCGTGGTGGCCCTGCGGGAGGAGTGAGGGAGCGGCCGCGAGGTTCGGTCACCGTCCCGGACCGAGGAGGACCGCGTTCATGAACAGGAGCATGGTCGCCTCGGTGTACGCGCGGTAGTTGGGGTCTTCGGCGAACGCGATCAGCTGACCTCGACCCACCGGCTGGTGGATCAGGAAGGCCTTGTTGGCGAGCTGGGGGCGCGCTTCCTCCCAGACTACGCCAGACAGGACCAGATCGTCGGGTCCACCGTAACGACCCACGTTGGTGCCTCGGTCGAGCGTGATGGGGGAGAAAACCCGCGATCCCTCGACCAGGACGCCCAGCTCCCCGTCCGTGCCCGCGCTCAGCCAATGTGTGTCGTCGAGCACGACGCGCACGATGCCCCCTGCGATGTCTTCGGGCGCTTCGTCTCCAGGCGCGATCGCTCCCAGATAGTCGATGGGTTGGTCCGGGGTATCGGCCGACGGTGGATCCTCACCCTCCGGGCGCCCGCCTCGTCGTTCCGTGCTGGTGGACAGGAGGTCAGCGCGGGTCGCCCACGCGGTGGCGTTGGCCAGGGTGATGAGCGTGCCCCCGTCGCGCATCCATCCTCGCAGACGATCCACCAGTCCCTCGCCTACCGTGCCGGAATAGTTCCCGCTCGGAAAGACGATGACGTCGTAGTCCGAGAGCACCACGCGACCGAGGCTCGAGGCCCGGACCACCGTGGTCCGTTGGCCATACCTGCGCTCGAGGACGTAACGAGCCCAACCCACTGAGTAGGTCGATCCGGGCTGGTCGTACACGAGCATGACCCGGGGCTCGCGAAGCGTCCTCGTGCGACCGCTCCCCAGGGACGTGCCTTCGGTCACATAGGAGTCGTCGACAGCCACGACCTCGGCCCCATGCCGCGCGGCGATCCGGGCGAGATCGGTGGCGAGGTCGGGGCCGTTGTCGGCCGCGCGCACGATGGCTGTGCCGATGCTCCAGTGCCGATCGGCCAGGACGAAATCCCCGCCGCCGGCGCGCACGCGAATGCCCGCGCGCAGCGCCTCTGCCACCGCGGCCACCGTGTTGGTACCCCACGGCATCAGATACGCGACCCGGGCAGAGGGCAGGGTGAGGCCGAAGGTGTCCGGGTCCGCGGACAGCTCGGTCCCGCGCGCGCCGGTGGGCCGATCCTCGACGTACAGGTCGACGTCCCAGAGCAGCGACTGGCTCCACGCCGTCAGGTCGTAGATCTCGCTGTCCAACCGCCGCGCGCGCCGCTCGACCTGGCGTCGCACGAAGTCGGCATCCATCGGGACGTGCGGGTCCAGCAGGTCACGCGCCATCTTGTGGGTCGGCTGGTCCATGGGGATGATGAACGTCCCACGCCTGGGGAGTGTCCGACCGCCGACTTCGACCGGGCCGGCGGCTTCGTGTGCCCGGATCCCGTTGCGAACCATGAGACGCGCCAGCCGCTCGGCTCGCCCCGGGTCGACGTCGGAGTGCAGCACGTACTCGGCCGGACCACGCCGGCCCAAGTCCAGGCCTTCGCGCCGGAAGGCGAGAAAATCACGCAGGATGCGATCCCGGTTCCGGGCCGCGGTCGCCGCTGTCGCGATGGCTGCCGTGAAGTGATGCAGCACCCCATCCCCGTACGTCATGAGGGTGCCGTCGTTTTTGCGGTAGACCAGGCCGCGCGCAGACGCCTGCTCGTACGTCATGCCCAACGCACCGTGGCTGGTCGGCCACATGTCGACGTAGCCCGGATAGAACAGGTCGTACACGTCGCGGTTGAAGTACAAGAAGCCACGCGCGTCGAAGGCCTCGGCGTTGGCCCGCCCGAACACGTCCATGAGCGCGATCTGGCGCTCACCGAACCAGGGGTTCGACGGCGGTGCCGTGGGCGGGAAGAAGTAGGTCGAATTGCCGCCCATCTCGTGGAAGTCCACGACGACCTGGGGCCAGAAGCGGAGAAAGATCCCGACCTTCCCCCGGGTTTCCGGCTGGCTCTGGATGAAGAGGTCCCGGTTCAAGTCGAACAGATAGTGGTTCACACGCCCACCCGGCCATGGCTCGTCATGCTCCGCCGACGCGGGATCCGCGTCCTCCCAGCGTGCCCTGCCCATGGTGTTCTGTGCGATGAAGCGGGCACGTCCGTCCGGGTTCTCCACGGGGTCGATCAGGACGAGGCTTTCCCTGAGGATCAACTCGACCGTGGCGTCGTCACGCGCGGCGAGCAGGTGGTAGGCCTCGGCGATCGCCGCCCCGCTCGAGCTGATCTCGTTCCCGTGTACGCCGTGCATGAGCGCGGTGACGACGGGGAGCCGGGCGAGGAGCGCCTCGTCGCCGGCCGTGGAGGAGGGGTCCGGATGTGCCAGTCGGTCCAGATCGGCTTCGATCTCCTCGAGCCGCGCCATCCGCTGGGGCGATCCGATCAACAGCACCGCCAGGGGTCGTCCCTCCCAACTCTCGGCGTACCGGATGAGCCGCGTGCGGTCCGGAGCGGCCGAGGCGAGAGCCTCGAAATAGCGGAGAACGTCAGCCGGAGGCGTGATCTCGTCCCGCACGCGGTGTCCCACCACCTGCTCCAGCGTCGGGATCCCCGGATCGTACCGGGTCCCGGGAGCGAGCTCTTGCGACGGCGGTGGAACCTGAACGGAGAGGGCGAGTCCGAGAGCGGCGAACATGAGATCTCCTGGTCGGTCTTGGGTCGGGCAATATATAGAGTGGTCACGCGCGAGCGTCTGCATCCCCCAGGGACCTCTCGGGGATCGAATCCACTATCATTAGCGCCGATTCAGTGATTCCCGGAGCCTTCGTGAAGATCGTCCCAGCCCTTCTCGCGCTGTCACTCCTGCGTGTGCAGGTCGTGGCCCAGGAGGGCCCTCCCCCCGGCCTGACCGACGTCGAGAATGCCCGCTCACGTGCGTGCGTGCCCGCCCTCCGGCAGTTGGCGCAGTTGAATGCGGTCCTCGAGCCCTTCGCTCGGCGCGCCGACCGCCTCCGCGTCATCAACCGGTCCATCGCCCTCGAGGACACGACCGTAGCGGCTCCTTTCGATCTCACCGATGCGACCGAGGCCGCCGCCCACGAATGGTTCATGGCCGACATGGAGAGGGCGCGGCGATTCGTGGAGGCCCGCGACGACGCGATCCAGGCGGAGCGAGCCGCGGCCAAGGAGGAGATCCGAGGGCGTCTCTTCGCCGAGATGGATTCCCTCCGGGCGGGGGCGGACTCGAGGATGGCGGAGGCCGAGGGGGTGGAGCAGGCGGCGCAGCCATGCGAGGGGGCGGTGTTCGTTCGACCCACTGTGCTCGAGGCCTGTGCCGCCGACGGGGGACCCCTGTGCGACGCCGCCCGGGCGAGCGCCACGCCGGGGCCCTTTCGGTTCGTGGACGCCGCCGACGATCTGTGGGACATCGAAGAGCTCAGGCCGTGGAGCGAGGCGGGGCCGCTGCGCGCCGGCCCCGATGGCTCGATCCTGGGGGGCCGAACGGCCACGATGGCCAGGCTCGGCAACATCGTGGTGACCGTCGGGCTGGGAACGATCATTCGGGATCGGACCGCGCTCCCCGAGGCTGAAGTCGCCGCTTTCGACGCGAACGTGGACACGCTGGGCATCCAGTTCTCCCACGCAAAGCTGGTGATGGCTCCCGCCATCGAGCTCCAGGCCAGTGTTCCTGCCGCGATCGGCGGAGAGACGCACTACCTCCTCCACTTCGGCGACCTGACCGGGGACGACGACGTCGTATGGAGCGCGCCCGTGGGCACGGGGGGCCTCGTGCGCGCCGCCTTTCCAGCGAAGGGACAGGACCTGCAGAGGCTCGCCGAGGGGAACCCGATCAGCTTCACCGCCGTGAGGGTGCCGGAAGGCGAGGAAGGTACCGCTGCGGAGCCCGTCTACTCCCTGACGCTGACCGCGGTCAATCAGGCGCCGCAGGTGACCGGGCTACTCGGCTACATCCTCGGCGGTGGGCTATCGCGAGACCTGGCCTTGCTGGTGCCCCCCACCGGCTGATCGCGGCGGCGCAGGCGACCGGCGCCCACCGGGCCGGTGCCGTATCGCCTCACTGCTCGTCCGCCGAGGGGCCGTAGTGACCGGGTACCGGCACGTCGAGGAGTCTGAGATAGACGCCGAGCTGCGCCCGATGATGGACGTTGTGGTTGAGCACGAACGACCGCAGCACGGCCCCTTTCGGCATGCTGAACACCACCTCCCCTCCCTGCTTCATGGACCAGATCTTGCCCAGGGCTTGGGCCGAGGCTCCTTCGATCTTCGCGCGCGCCTGCGCGACCCCTTCGTCGAAGTGGGCCAACAGCTCGTCCCGGGTCGTGGGGACGACGCGGTCGTACGGCTCGTCAAGGTCGAAGACGTCCACATCGAGCGTGACCGCGGCCCACCGGGGCACCTCGGCGAGGTGAGCGGCGAGGTCGTGCAGGGAGTAGGACTTCTCGTGGGGCTTCCAAGCGAAGCGGCCCTCGGGGACACGCTCCAGGGCGCGCCGCGTCTGGGCGAACTCCTGGTCGAACTCGGGTAGCAGGCCGGCACCGTTCATCTTCACCTCTCCTGGTCTCGAAGGTGGAATCACTGGACTGGGCATGGATACCGAATAAAAGCCGAAAATCCAGCCCGCGCAAGCTCGTTGCCGGTAGGTGCTCCGCCCGAGGCGGCCCGCGATCCCCCACAGGTCGGGGCGGGCACTTCCCTACGGCGCGAGCCTGGACCAAGGCCGATCTTCGACACGGTTCCCTGTGTTCCCGCGAGCTGCCCCGTCCCGTCATGACGCATCTGCCCCCGTCGATCGAAGCCCGGTTCCACGGCCTCCGCAGGATCATCGGTAACACTCCGCTGCTGGCCGTCGACTACACGTTCCGAGGAAGGCCGGGTCGGGTCTTCGCGAAGAGCGAGAACCTGAACATGACGGGCAGCGTGAAGGACCGGATGGCCTTGCACGTGCTGCACCAGGCGTACGGACGGGGGGACATCGGGCCCGGAAGCACGATCATCGAGGCGACGAGCGGGAACACGGGCATCGCGTTCGCGGCCGTGGGGAGGGCGTTGGGTCACCCCGTCTCGATCTTCATGCCGGACTGGATGAGCGAGGAGCGGGTGGATCTTCTCCGGGCCTTCGGCGCTTCGATCCGTCCCGTGACCCAGGGCGAGGGCGGCTTCGCGGGGAGCATCCGACTCGCGGAAGAGTGCGCGGCCGGGACCCCGGGGTCGTTCCTTCCGAGGCAGTTCGCGAACGAGGACAACTGCGCCGCGCACGAGGCGACCACGGGTCCCGAGATCCACTGGCAATTGGGCTCACACGGCCTTCGTCCAGACGCGTTCGTGGCGGGCGTCGGTACGGGCGGAACCGTCATGGGCGTGGGTCGGTTCCTCAAGGCGCACCACCCCCAGGTGCGCATCCACCCGCTCGAGCCCCTGAATTCACCGACGCTGTCCACGGGCCGATGCGTCGGCAAACACCGGATCCAGGGTATCTCCGACGAGTTCGTGCCACCGATCCTCGACCTGGCCGATCTCGACGACATCGTGCAGGTGGATGACGGTGACGCGATCCTCGCGGCGCAGGCGCTGGCCCGCGGGCTGGGACTCGGGGTGGGGATCTCGTCGGGCGCGAATTTCCTCGGGGCGGTGCTCGTGCGGGAGCGGCTCGGCGGCGACGCGATCGTGGTGACGCTCTTCCCCGACAGCAACAAGAAGTACCTCTCCACCGCGCTCTTCCGCGAAGAGCCGACCAGGCCGGAGCACGTGACTCCCGAGCTGCGCCTGACGTCGTTCACCGCCTTCAACCGCACCTGCCAGGCGTGCGACGTCTCGGAGGAGCTGGTCCGGATGGCGGGCTTGGGCCGCGTCGGGTAGCGGCTAGCCGCGGGGAAGCTCCATCGGGCGGTCCCCGTCCTCGGCGGTATCGTCGCGAATGGACGCCTCGACCTCGTCCGCAAGGGCGTCGAGGAGCTCCAGCAGCGCGGTTCGCCTGCCGCGCACGACGCGCCGGTAGATCTCGCGCGCCAGGACGAAGGTCAGCGCCACGACGCCGATGGGGAAGGCGGTCGCGAACAGCACAGAGCCCATCGCCTTGAGCCCCAAGGGGAGCCCGACGCCCACACCGATCCCCACTCCTCCGCCGACCGTCGTGCCCGTCACGAGGCCGCTGGCAAGCTGGTGGAGGCGCTCCTCGACACGAATGTGCGTCTCGCCTCGACGCACACCCACGGTGACCTGGAGAGACCGCGACTTGGACGCGGTCTCGGCTCGCCAGGTGAGCGTCCGACCCAGCATCCCGGGCTGACCGTGTTCACGGGAATGTTGCTGGATCACGCCCACGCATCGCTCGAAGCCCTCCTCCGGCAGCTCGCCCGGCACCAGTCGCTCGAAGGCCAGGGTGAGCTGCTCCCCCGCCAGGCGGGCTCCGAGAGACCTCTCGATCTCTCCGGTGTCCAGCTCCAGGGCGGCGCGACGGAGGTGGCCCGGGTCGATGCCGGCCTCGATCGCGATCTCCTCCAGCTCCGAGAGCGAAAGGCCCCCGCCGGCCGCGCGCGCAGGCTCCTGTCGCTGGAGCTCGGTGGCCCGCTCCAGGATCTTCGAGACCTGCCGCTCATCGTACCGTCGGGGGAGGTTGCTGGCTTCGCTCATCGATCCGAATCCCGTGGGTGCTGTCGCCCGGAATCTACGTCGGAGTGGGTGGGTGCCGTCGAGGGTGGTCTTGCCATCGAAGCGCCGTCGACCGATGATCGGCGGCCCGGCATCGGCGACGAGGAGGAGGAATGGCCGAAGACACGCAGAGTTATGCCAGCCACGCGAGGATGGTCCCTGGCTACCACTATTTCACCGGTCTGCTCCTTCTGGTCCTCCTCATCTGGACGAGCCGCGAGTTGCTGCGGGGGTTCTCGGTCGCCGGTCTGATGGACTTCCTGCTGGTCCTGACCGTGACGTTGACCGCGTACTACGCTCGGACCTTCGCGCTGGGCGTCCAGGACCGCGTCATCCGTCTGGAGGAGCGGCTGAGGATGTCTCAGCTCCTTCCCGACGAGCTTCGTTCTCGTGTCCACGAGTTCACGACCGAGCAGCTCATCGGATTGCGCTTCGCCTCGGACGAGGAGCTTCCGGCTTTGGCGCGCAGGGTCCTGGACGAGTCGATCGACGACCGGAAGGCGATCAAGTCGGCGGTTCGCGACTGGAGGTCCGACCACCAGCGAATCTGACGGGCCTCAGCGGATCGTCGCGCGCTGGGTCAGCGCCTGCTCCACCATCCGCTCCCACTCGCCCGTCGAGGGGCAGTCGACATAGCTGCGGTTCCCCTGTGCAAACCCTGCGCGCAGCTCGGCCTGCCACTGGGTGCGGATCGTGACGGTCGCGCGGTTCGCGCGCCTTCGGACGTCGAAGGAGAAACGC
Source organism: Gemmatimonadota bacterium (assembly GCA_003248075.1). Taxonomy (GTDB): domain Bacteria; phylum Gemmatimonadota; class Gemmatimonadetes; order Longimicrobiales; family Gaopeijiaceae; genus SZUA-318. Next base: position 83,021 of record QJYK01000128.1, read on the forward strand.
GCGCGCGTCCGCACTGGCGGGGCGCCCGGCGGCAGGTCACACCGTGCGACACTGTCGAGGTCGACCTCGCCTTCGTCCCAGTTCACCCAGTCGGTCTGGATGGAGCCGAAGTCCGAATCCGAAACCAGCACCGGCATCCCTCGCGCTTCGACCATCATCGACAGGCTGGCGAACGTCGTCTCGAAGTCGCTGGGGACTAGGAACCCCGGGCGGGCGGGCGGCGGGAAGCCGGGGGACGACATGCGCGCACACCCGCCCAGGTAGACGGCGAAGATCGACCCCCCGACGACCCGGAAGAGGGTCCGGCCCATGCCCAGCCTCCCAGGGGTGAACGGTGACCTCCATAGCATAGCCTCCCGGCAGGGGCGAAGCGAGCGGTGTCTCGGCTGTCCACGCCGCCCGGGGCGCTGTAGCTACGGGGCTCGGCATGCCCCTTGCATCCGCCGGATGGACCAGCGCCAAAGAGCAGCGAGAGGTCGGAAGAGGAGGTGTCTCGATGGCGAGACGCTGGCGCGCGGCGTTCCTGGGGACGGTGGTCCTCGGCGCTGGCGCATGCGATGGCACGGAGCCGGCACCGGTGCTCGAGTGGGCGCCGGAAAGCTCGCGCTCCAGCGAGAGGCCGGAAGGTGATTTGCCGATAAGACACGCGCTGGCGCGCGCAGCCAGTGAAATGGAGCGTTTCCTGCGCACGGCGACCGCGATGCCGGACCTGGGGTACGGGCCCTTGGAGTCTTTCGAGGGAATCGAGGCCCGCATCGCGGACGTTCGATCCGGGCTCGCAGGGCTGACGCGAAGGCCCGAGTCCAGCCCGACGCGTGGCTACGAAGAATCGGCGCGTCAGACCGCCGACATCGAGTGCGACCTGGAAGTTCTCAAGCTGACCTCCTTGGCTACGCCCGAGGATTTCGTCCAGCAGGCGAAGCTCGACCTCTACGTCGTGGAATCGGACATCCGGCGCCTCTTCGGCGAGCTGCCGCTCGTGCGGGAATTGGCGGATATGCCCGCCGACGGCGGGGAGGAAGCCCGTCTGCGCGCCCGCGTCGCCGACGTACGCCTCCGTCTCTCGGAGATGGACATCCGGCGTTTCGAGGGAGAGCGAGTCGAGGTCGCCGAAGCCATCGGACACCTGCGCCGCGACGTCAGGCTGACCCAGCTCCTTCGGGCGGGCGGCCGCGCCCGCGTCGCCCGGGGGCACGAAGTAGCGGGGGCGGGGACGATCCGGTGAGCCGACTTCGGCATCCGGTCTCCCCGCCCCGCTCGTCCCCTCAGCGGCCGCCGCTGGCTCGCCTCTCCGGGCGGCGGTAGCGGATCGGGGCCGCGGGCTCGGACTTGAGCTCGACGGCGCGGGTCTGCAGGAGGCGAAGGGCCTCCTGGACTGCGGCCTCGAGCTGCGGATCTCGTCCGGCCGCGACGTCCTTGGGGGTGTTCATCACCTCGATGTCCGGTGCCACCCCTTCGGCTTCGACGGCCCACTCGCCGTTGACGTCGAAGAATCCGCCCCGCGGCGCGACGAAGCGCCCGCCATCGATGAGCGGGGGCGTATCCCAGGTCCCCACCAACCCGCCCCAGGTCTTCATGCCCACCAGCGGCCCGACCTGCCGGAACCGGAACAGGTAGGGCATGAGGTCGCCGCCCGAGCCCGCTCGCTCGTTGATGATCATCACCTTCGGTCCCCAAAGCCCCGCCATCGGCTGCGTCCAGGGTCTGTGATCCCCGGCCCTCGAGTTGAAATACCCGGTCAGCTCCCGGTCCATCACGTCGATGATGTAGTCGGCGGCCGAGCCACCGCCGTTGTTCCTCTCGTCGATGACCGCGCCCCTACGGTCCTGCTGCGCGAAGTACATCCGGTTGAAGTACGTGTATCCGCCCTGGCCCGTGTTCGGTAGCCAGACGTACGCCAGGCGACCATCCGTCATCTCGTCGACCTTCCGGCGGTTGCCCTCGACCCAGTCCCAGCTACGGAGCTGGCCCTCGTTGGCTGCGGTCTCCACGGTGATCTCCCTCGAACCCTCCAGGGAGGCCCGATCGTTCACCGCGACCGTGATCGTCCGCCCCGCCGTGCCCTCGAGGAGCTGGTACGGGTTGGTGGGTGCGCGCAGCTCGTGTCCATCGATGCCCACGAGCCAGTCGCCCACCGCGACGTCCATGCCGGGATGCGCGAGTGGCCCGATGAGGTTGGGGTTCCAGCTCTCGCCCGTGTAGATGTGGCTGATGCGATACCATCCGTCGCGCTCCTCGAGGTCGATCCCCAGCAGGCCCGTGCGCGGGCTGGTCAGATCCGGGTAGTCACCTCCCCGGACGTAGGAATGGCCTACTGCGATCTCCCCCGACACCATGTCCAGGAGCTGGTTGAAGTCCGAACGGTGTTCCACGTCGGGGAGCCATGCGGAGTACCACCGCCATACGTCGTTCCACGGCGCTCCGTGTTGATTGCCGACGTAGAGGAAGTCCCGCATGAAGCGCCAACCGTCTCGCAGCATCTGCGCCCATTCCTCCTGCGGCTGGACCTGGACGCGAACGTCGCCCAGGGCCAGTCGTCCGTCGCTGCCGTTCGGGGGTGAGCCGAGGGCGTCGGTCACGAACCAGTTGGAGCCGCTCCTACGCAGTAGCTTCTTGTGATCCGCCGAGGTCACCGCATGGGCGACCGCATCGGCGTACTTCGTTGGCTTGCGGTCCTTGAGGCTGTAGCGATGCAGTGTCGTCCCCTGCTCGTTGGGGACGCTTTCGGTCACGAACACCGTTCCCTCGGGTCCGGGGATCAGGGACACGTAGCTGCGCTCTGGCAGCTCCGGCGCAGATACGATGCGGCGCGCGATTCCCTGGAAATCGATCGTGACCTCGGGCGTGCCCCGGACGCTGTCGGATCCGCTCGGGGCGTCCGTTGCTGCTTCCTCGTCGTCGCTCCTGGGCAGGAAAGGCGAGGGGTCGCCAGACCGCAGGATGGTCACGTAGAGCGCCCGTGTGACCGGGCGATCGTACGACGTCATATCCAACCAGCCCGTGTTGAGCGCGTAGTTCGTTGATCCGAGGAAGTAGAGGTACTTGCCGGAGGCGTCCCAAACCGGGGTGACCGCATCGACCATCCCGTCGGTGAGCTGTGACGTCACGCCGGTCCGGGTATCGTGGACGAAGATTGCGCGTAGCTGTGAGTCCAATCGCCGCGCATAGGCCACCCAACGGGAGTCCGGGGACCACACCGGATTCATACTGCGCTCGGGGTGGGCGTACCGATCCGTGTCCACGTGCGTGACGCGACCGCTCTGCACGTCCAGGATCAGGACGCGATAGTCCGTATCGGTGAACGCGAGGCGTGTGCCGTCCGGGGACCACTCGGGTTGGAGGTAGAACGTCGGGTCGGCGATTTCGATCCGTCGCTGATTCGTGCCGTCCTGATCGGCGATCACGAGGCCGTACTCTCCGCCCGCGTCATTGAACCAGGCGATTCTGGACCCGTCCGGGGACCAGACCGGGTGCCGGTCGGCGACGCCGGAGGTGCGCGTGATGTTGCGCCAGCTGCCTTCGTCCACGGGAACGGTGAAGATGTCGCCGCGGTGCTCGAAGAGGGCCCGCTTTCCGGTCGGCGACAGGCGCGCGTTGTCGAGCTGGTTCCCCGCGACGTCCTCCCAGCGGGTCCGCGACCAGTTCTGGTCCCCGGCCGCTCGGATCTCGAGCCTGCGCGAGGTCCCGGAGCGCGGGTCGAGCTCGTGCAGGTACCCCCCCTGCTCGTAGACGACCACTCCCTGTCCGGCATCGAGGCTCTTCACGTCGAAGTCGACGTGGAACGTGAGCTGTCGCTCCTGCCCGGTGCGCGGATCGAACGACCATACGTTGCTGGCCCAGTCGCGCTCCGACATGTAGTAGACCACGCCGTCCATCCACGAGGGGTCCATCTGGCGCTCCCCCTCCCAGGGCGGGGTGCGGAGCTCGAGGGAGGGCAGCGATACCACGCGAACGGGCTGAGCCTGGCCACCCCGGTAGTTCCGCCATTCCGGGTCCCAGTACCCGATCTCCTGATAGGCGAGCATCGAGCCGTCGTCGCTCATCTCTCCGAGGTACGCCTGATGCACCGGGAGCGGCTTGGGGAAGCCGCCGGTGCGCGGCACAGTGAAGAACTTCCACAAGCGCGTCGGCACCCCCTCTCGACCCGACTGGAAGAGGATGTCGCCCGAGGGCGTCCAGCCCTGGACCACGTCCGCGCCGGGATGCCACGTGAGCCGCGTCGGCTGACCCCCGGATGCCGCCACCACATAAACATCCTGGTTGCCGCCGTACTCTCCGGTGAACGCGATCCAGCGCCCGTCAGGGCTGAAGGCCGGCTCGGTCTCCGCACCGTCATCGGTCGTGAGACGCCGGGCGTCGCCCCCCGAGCGTGGCGCGACCCAGATGTCGTTGGCGTGGACGAACGCGATCGCATCAGCGCTCACGGAGGGCTGTCGGAGGAATCGGGTCCCCTGTGCCTCGGCGACGGAGGGGACGACCAGAAGGAACGCGGCTACGGCCGAGGCGGCCGTGAGGGGCGCGCGGGACATGTTCGGCTCCCGGAGGGGGGTTCGGATCGCGGGCGAGGTGGCTGCGTCCCGCTCCTCAGAGTAGGCGCGGTGTCGAAGCGCGGAAAGGGTGGGCCGGAGCCTTCAGGGCGGGCCCTCCGGTCCGGTGGTCAGGGCCTCGGGCGCCTATCGAGCATTCGCCGTGCTTCGCGTGCCAGCGAATCCGCCGGGCCGGCTCCGATGAGGAAGCGCTCCAGGTAGGGGGCGGCCGCCCGCGCATCCCCTGAGCGGTAGCGTACCGCACCCGCGTGATAGAGCGCGAGCGGGTGATTCGGCCAGAACTCGAGCACGAGATCCATGACGGGTGCCACCGCCGGATCGGAGTCGGCCGGGTAGGACTCGAGCGCCACGTCGAGGATCACTCCGGCGGCCTCGGGACGCTGCCCGGGCTCCATGGCCAGGACGAGCGAGCGTGCCTTCGCGATGTCCCCGGCGATCGCGAAGCAGGCGGCCTCCAGCGCGGGGCCCTCGCCCGTGGTCGGGGCGGGGTTGAGGTCGGTCGCCAGCATGACTTCGCCTCGCGTGCACGACGGCCTGATCGTGGCCAACCAGTCTTCCGGAGCCTCGGGCCCACCCCTGTCGGGCCCCGGGTCCACCACTTGCTCGAGGTGAGGCACCGGCACCGGCTCGGGCTGCGCTCGAAGCTGTCGGGCGATCTGGGGCCCGGGCCAGCCGAAGACCAGCGCCAGCCCGATGATGGGCTGCACCGTCCGAATCAAGGTCCGCCGTGGGTCGCTCATGCGGCTCGGATCCCGCCCGACTCGGCGCCGGTTCCCGATCCTTAGCAGGGACCCGTGCCTCCGGGCGCTCGTGAATGCCGCGAAGAGCCCGCAAGCGTCGTGCCGTCCCCCGGGGGCGCCCGTTTGAGACGGATTTGGTACCTCGGTGGCCGGGACCGGCGCGCCGACCGGAAGAAGCTATCGACAGCGGCCCCTCAGACCGTGGGCGGTCAGGGTGATCCTCCGCGGCGCGGTGAATCCGACCCAACGTACCAGTCCGTCGCGCACCAGATCGTTCACCGCCCAGCGAACGAAGGTCCGGGTGACCGGCCACGACCGCGGAACGTCCGCGACGTAGGACGGTCCGTTCCGGTCCAGATGATCGAGCACACGTCTCTTTGCCGAAGCCATCAGCCGCTGTCCCGGGCTGAGGTCCGTCAGCACCTCCAGCGTCCGTCGCTTGCGCTGCGCCGCCGAGCCGCCCATTTCGTCCTCCCTGCACCCGATTCCCGTCGTCGCTTCCAAAGGGTTGTACAGGAGGAGCGGCGCCTCGGGGCTCAGCCGGGACCCGGACGCGCGCGTCAGCCGGGTCCGGTGCAACCTCCGGGGCCCGACTCTCGTCGTATGGGATGGAAGGTGTATCCGGCCGGCCGGGCGCGCTCGACCCGCACCGGCTTCGCTCACGGTGACCGCGCGTCGAAAGGGGTGGGCGGAGGCGTGGATCCGTTCGCACGCGTACGACTGGGAGAGGTCACGGCTCGACTGCGGGCGCGGGTCGGCAGGCTGCCGCGCGTTCCCGATGTGTCGCGTCGCCGCATCCTGCTGGTGACCGCGGGAGCGCTCGGCGTTTGCCTGGCCGCGATGATGGGTGAAGCGCTCGTTCGGGCTCGGCTCGGCCCGGCCGAAGCGCGCGTCCTGTCGACGGCGGTGTACGGGCGCCCCCTCATGTTGGAGCTGGGCATGCGTCCCGACCCGGAGGAGGTGACCGAGCACCTTCGACGGCTCGGCTACCGCGCCGTGGGCTCCACCCGCGTCGGGCCCGGTGAGTATCGGATCCGGCGGGGGCGCTGGACCGTGGGGCGGAGGCCGTTCCGACCGGTGGCGGAGCTGGCCGAGGGCGGCGCCCTCCTGGTGGATTTCGATTATCGGGGACGGGTCTCGCGCCTGGAGAAGGCCGACGGTACCCGTTTGTCCCGCGGGCTCCTGGAGCCCGAGCTCCTGGGGCGGGTGGGCCCACGAGCCTTCGAGGATCGACGGCCCGTGCGCCTGGCCGAAGTGCCTACCAGCCTCGTGCAGGCCGTCCTGACCATGGAGGACCAGCGCTTTCCGGAGCATCACGGCCTCGATCCGAAGAGGATCGCCGCCGCGGCGGTGGCGAACGTCCGCGCCGGGCGGATCGTGCAGGGCGGAAGCACCCTGACCCAGCAGCTTGCCAAGAACCTGTACCTCTCCCCGAAGCGCTCGGTCGTGCGAAAGCTCCGGGAGGCGTCCATGGCCCTCATCCTCGAGGCCCGCCATTCGAAGGACGAGATCCTGGAGGCGTACCTCAACGAGATCTACCTGGGTCGAACAGGCGCGCACGCGATCCACGGCGTGGGTGCGGCCGCATGGGTCTACTTCGGCAAGGACGTGAACGAGCTCGACCTCGCAGAGTCGGCGCTCATCGCGGGTATCATACGTGCCCCCAACGCCTATTCGCCGCTCCGGCACCCCGAGCTCGCCAAGGAGCGCCGGGACCTCGTGCTCCGTCAGATGCGCGACGCAGGTCTGGTCGAGGTCCGGGAGGCCGAGGAGGCGACCCGGGAATCGGTCCGCCTCCGACGCCAGCCCGAGCCCATCGGCGGGGTACGCTATTTCACGGACTGGGTGGTCCGCACGACCGCGCTCGGCTCCGGGGGCACACTGGTCACGACGCTGTCGCCCCGATTGCAGGACGCCGCGCAGCGCGCCGTCGCCGAGGGGATCGCGCGTCTCGAGCGGGACTTCGACTGGCTGCGCGCCTCCGAGGCGGGCGAGCCCCTGCAGGCCGCGCTGGTCGCGCTCGATCCGCGGAGCGGCGAGATCCTCGCCATGGTAGGGGGCAGGGACCACGGCCGGTCGCAGTTCAACCGCGTCACCGACGCGCTGCGCCAGCCTGGGAGCGCCTTCAAGCCGGTGGTGGCGCTCGCGGCGCTCTCACGCCCGGGCGACCGCGAGGGTCAGCCCTCGTTCACCCTGGCATCCATGCTCCCGGATGAGCCCCTCCGGGTCGAGACGCCTGCCGGGGTGTGGGAGCCCACGAACTACAGCCACGGGTATGAAGGCCCGGTGACGCTCCGAGATGCGCTGGAGCGCTCCCTCAACGTGCCGTTCGCCCGGCTCGGCTTGGAGGTGGGTGGCGAGCGCATCGTGGAGACCGCCCGGCGACTGGGGGTGGAAAGCAGGCTGTCCCCCTATCCGGCGCTCGCGCTGGGTGCCTCCGAGGTCACGCCGCTCGAGCTCACCCGGGCCTACGCGGTGCTCGCGGCGGAGGGGGCACGCGCGCCCCTCCGCGCCACGCTCCTGTCGGTGGATGGGGATGGACGCTGGGTGGAGCCCGACCTGGGGCCCACCGTTCGCGCCTACGAGCCGTCCGAGGCCTACCTGGTCACTTCCGCCCTCCTCGGTGTGGTCGAGCGCGGTACCGGGCGCTCGCTGCGTGACCGGGGCTTCTACGGTGAGGTGGCCGCCAAGTCCGGGACGACCAACGACTTCCGGGATGCGTGGTTCGTCGGTTACACCCCCAACCTGGCCGTGGGTGTGTGGGTAGGATTCGACCAGGGGCGCTCGCTACAGATCCCCGGGGCCGGGGCCGCCCTCCCCATTTTCGCCGCCTTCCTGCGTGACGCGGTTGGACCTTCGGGCGACGTGGGGAGCTGGGGGAGCGCGGGCTTCCAGGTCCCCGAAGGCTTGGAGCGCGCCCGTGTCGATCCGGTCACCGGTCTGCGTGGTGGCTGGGGATGCTGGGGGGAGCCGGAGTGGTTTCTGAGCGGCACCGCCCCAGACGGCTCGTGTCGCGACGGCTGGCGGCGAGCCCGCGGCGCGGATCGGGAGCTGATCGACCGACTCCTCGACCAGGGCGGCCCCGACGTCGTCCGCCTGCTTCGGGAAGCGTTGGACCGGATCTGGCGAGAGACCCGGAGCGGAGGTGGGGGCCGTTGACGGACCGCTCCCGGGGCGCGAGCGCCGCGGGGGAACCGGCGCGCTGCTTCTGGGTGCCGATCGGGGTCGACGAGTATGTGCGCTACCACGACACCGAGTGGGGATTCCCCCAGGGCGACGATCATCGCCTGTTCGAGAAGATCTGCCTCGAGGGCTTTCAGTCGGGACTGTCGTGGCTCACGATCCTGCGGAAGCGGGAGAACTTCCGGACGGCCTTTGCGGGATTCGATTTCGAGCGTGTGGCGCGGTTCGGCGAGCGGGACGTAACGCGACTGCTCGGTGACGCGGGCATCGTCCGGCACCGCGGGAAGATCGAAGCGACCATCAACAACGCCCGCCGCGCATGCGAGCTCGCCGACGAGGCGGGGTCGCTCGCGACCTGGCTCTGGCGTTTCGAGCCGGATCCGGCGTCCAGGCCCGCGCGCATCGACGAGGAGACCCTGCGTGCGATGACCACGTCGACCGAAGCGAAGGCCATGGCCCGGGAGCTCAAGCGACGCGGATGGCGTTTCGTGGGCCCGACCACCGTATACGCGTTCTTCCAGGCAATGGGGCTGGTCAACGATCACGAGGAACGGTGCGCGACCCGGGCTCGGGCCCAGGCGGCTCGGGCGACCTTCGGCGTCCCTCGTGCCCCGTCCTAGGAATCGAGCCCGCGGGTCCCCGCCGGCAATCGTTTGACGGTGGGGTGCGACGGGGCGATCTTTCTCGCCGGCCGTGACCCTGGGGGATCGGCCGGGTGGCACGTCGCCACGTCCCAGCGTGGGGGTTTGACCACGCGGGTCAGAAGTCGGTAGGTACGGATCTTCCGGACTCCGACCGAGGACCGAGACGCAGCAGGAGCGGGAAGATGCGTACGAAGGGCACCGTGAAGTGGTTCAACGATCAGAAGGGCTTCGGATTCATCACGCCGGACGGCGGTGGCAAGGACTGCTTCGTCCACCACAGCGCGATCCAGGCAGACGGATTCCGCACCCTTGCCGAGGGTGACGTCGTCGAGTTCGACGTCACCGAAGGAACCAAGGGCCCGGCGGCGGAGAACGTCGTCAAGGTCTGAGGCCTCCGAGCCACGGATCGATCCCGGGCCCCCCGGCGCGACGAGCGCCGGGGGGCTCGTCGCTTCGAGGGGCTCGGATCGCAGTTGCAAAGGCGGCGACCGTACAGGAAGTTTTCGGGATCTCCCGCGCTGACCCGCACCGACGAGCGTCATGATCAATCCCTCGGTCCCCTCTGCCCAGGGCTCCGGCGAATCCGCCGCCGCAGTCCCGGCCACAGCGGCGCGACGTCGTCGGGTGCGAAACGCCCCGGGGGCGCTGACGGGGTCCCGCTGCGTGCCGTGGGTCCTGCTGGTGCTCGCCGTGTCGGGCGCGGCGCCCATCCGCGCGCAGGCGCCCGACGGCACGGTCTACCCCGGCGAGACGTGGGAGGTGGTGCGCAGGGACATGCTGCCCGCCTATGGGTGGTCGCCCGAGGCCCTGCGGCGCACCTACGAGTTCATCCGTGACAGTGCCAACACCACCGGTCTCGTGGTCGTCGACCGCGGTCGAGTGGTCTTCACGTACGGAGACGTGCAAGAGCTCTCCTACCTGGCGTCGGTACGGAAGAGCCTTCTCTCCATGCTCTACGGCAAATGGGTCGAGAACGGCACGATCGACCTCGAGGCCACCCTAGGCGGCTTGGGCATGGACGACGTGGGTGGACTTCTCGATGTCGAGAAGCGGGCCAGGGTCCTCGATCTCATCACCGCCAGATCCGGCGTTTATCATGCTGCGTCGAACGGGGGCGACGACCTTGCCTCGGCTCCGGAGCGTGGATCGCAGGAGCCCGGGACCTACATGCTCTACAACAACTGGGACTTCAACGCTGCCGGAGCCGCGTTCGAGCGGCTCACCGGACGCGACATCTACGACGAGCTGCAAGAGCAACTCGCGGGGCCGCTCGACTTCGAGGACTGGGACCGCGATGCGCAACGCAAGAGTGGAGATCTCTCCGTCTCGGTGAACCCCGCGTACCACGTCTGGCTGTCGACTCGGGACATGGCGCGCGTCGGTTACCTGATGCTGCGTGAGGGGAGTTGGAACGGGCGTCAGGTCATCTCGGGGGATTGGGCGCGTCGGATCACCAGCGTGGTCACGCCGCTGGAGGAGATGAACCCACCGCGTCGCCGCGGAGGCTACTTCGGGTACGGCTACATGTGGTGGGTCTGGGACGGACCTCGGGCCGTCGGCCCCTTCGCAGGTGCGTACACGGGCCGAGGCGCGATCGGCCAGTGGATCACCGTCTTCCCGGCGATCGACGTCGTGGTTGCTCACAAGACGAACTCGGTGTACGGACGCACCACGAGTTGGGAATCGTGGCAGCACATGATCGAGCTGCTCTTCGAGGCGAAGGGCGTTCGGCCTCAGGGTCCCTGGCCCTGGCAATGACTCCAACACCTCGGCAAGAGGCAGGATGAGCGCCAAGCACGGCCGCTTCTGGCATCTACGCACCCGCATGGCATCAGGCATCGTGGCGCTGGTGCCGATCGTCGTCACCGTATTCGTGCTACGCCTCGCGTTCACGGTCACCTCGGGGATCCTGCTACCGGTCATCGATCCCGCGGTGCGAGACTGGCCACAGCTTTGGCGGGCGGGCCTGTCCCTGTTGATCCTCCTGGTAGCGGTTTACCTGCTTGGCGAGGTGGCCGCCCGCGCGGTGGGGCGACGCATCCTGGGGCTGGGTGAGGCGGTCTTGCTCCGCGTGCCCTTCGTAAAGGTCGTCTACAGCGCCTCCAAGCAGGTGGTCGAGGCTTTTCGAAGCCCGAGCACGCGCGCGTTCAAGTCGGTGGTCTTCGTCGACTTTCCCAGGCCCGGGACCCAGGCGGTCGGCTTCGTGACCTCGACGCTCATCCGATCCGACGGCACGGTGTGGAATACGGTTTTCGTCCCGACCACGCCCAACCCGACCACCGGGTTTCTCCAGGTCGTCCCGGAGAGCGATCTCGTGAAGACCGACATGACGGTCGAAGAGGGCATCAAGATGATCATGTCCCTGGGCGTGCTGGTGCCGTCGCGCCTCGGCGGCGCGCGCATGCCCGCTCCGTGATCCTGCTGCACGGATTCACCGGGGCTTCGAACGCGTGGGGCCCCGCCATCGTCGAGGGCCTGACCTCGGCCGGGCTCCCACCCACCTTGGTGGATCTCCCCGGCCATGGTCGCCACGCCGGGACGTCGGACCCTCCGGGCTTCACGCTGGATGCCGCTTGCCTCGCGATCTCGGCGGCCGGTGACGGTCGACCCGCGCCGCTCCTCGGGTACTCGATGGGTGGCCGCATCGCGCTCGGTTATGCTGTTCGGCACCCGGACAGGGTGCCGCGTCTGGTCCTCGAGTCCGCATCCCCGGGACTCGCCTCCGAGGAGGAGCGGGCGGCACGCCGCGCCTCGGACCAGGAGCTGGCGGCACGTGTGGAGGCATGGGGCATCGAAGCCTTCGTCGACCACTGGGAGTCGCTCCCCATGTTCGGCAGCCAGCGCGGCCTTCCACCCGCGACGCGCGAGGCGCAACGGCAGCGACGCCTGGCCAACGACGCCCGCAGCCTGGCGGCGGCGCTCCGCGGCCTGGGAACGGGGGCGCTCCCGTCGTTCTGGGACGCGCTGCCGACCCTCCCGGTGCCTACGCTCCTGATCGTGGGGGAGCTGGACCGGAAGTTCGTGTCCATCGCCGAACGGATGGCGGAGGTCCTTCCGCATGCCCGCCTCGCCGTCGTGCCCGGCGCCGGCCACGCGGTCCATCTGGAGCGGCCAGGTGAATGGCTGGCCGCGGTGGTCGGCTTCCTGGGGTCCTGAGGCCCGGGTCACCCCGGCTTTTGGGACGACGCCTTCCGGGAGTCGAGCTGGCGCGCGATCTGTCCGGCCACCGTCTGCTCGCTCAGCCCTTCAGCAAGAGTGTCGGGCGGCTTCTTGGGCACTCGGATCAAGGTCATCCTGCGCGTCGCCTCGCGGCGCGCCCGAGCTCGACCGCGCATCACGCGCACCAGGAGCAGGAACACCCCGGCGCCCAGCGCCAGGAGGGGAAGGCTCCAGGTGGTTCGCCCGACGGCGAAGCTGGCCACGATGGTCCGAAGAGAATCGGGCCGGATCTTGAGCCCCGGATCTCCGGTCAGGAAATCGATCGCGTACGTCAGGGTGTCGTACGGGACCGCCGCGCGGAAGACGACGAAGTCGAGCCCGCCGTCGTCACGGCGCCAGCTCTCCCCCCACCCCCACGCCTCTCGCCCGTCGATCGTGATTCCTTCCACCTCGCCGAATTCCGCCGCCCTCCCTACGGCGGCGCGAATCGACTCGGAGCGCGCAGCTTCCACGTCTTCCCGCGTCAGCGCGCCCGGATGTCCGTTGATGTAGATGCCGCTGAAGTTGCCCCAGGAGGCCTCGACCCACGCGTCATGGTGGACGATCTCCCGGTCGGGGAACATCCGCCGGTCCTGGTAGGTGGCGGAGTTGAGCGTGAAGGCCGGGGGCGGGCGCTGGATCTGCGGCCCCTGGAACTCGGGAACCCGGCATCCGCCGACGCCCATCAAGGGCAGGACGAGAAGGGTCGCGCGGGCGAAGGGTGTTCCGGACACGGCAGCCTCCTTCGTGAGACGCTCCGGAAATACGAACCCGTTCGGCCGGGTGTGCAAGTCCTGGACCGCCGTCGGAACTAGGTCGACCTGCCGTACCGCCTTGCGGCTCGCCGCCGGGAGGCGCAGGCTGGCGGGACCTTCTTGACCGTCGGAGGCAATTTGGACCGCCGAACCTTCCTGCACGATCTCTCTCGGTACGCGCTCGCCTGCGCCGCGACCCCGGCTCCCTGGAGAGCCACGCGCCGCCCACGCCTGGCGGGTGACCCCTTCGTCCTGGGTGTCGCGAGCGGGGACCCCACGCCCGACGCGTGCGTCCTCTGGACGCGTCTGGCCCCAAGCCCCTTCGAGCCTCTCGGGGGAATGGACGGGCTTCCAGTCGTCCTCGGCTGGGAGGTCGCCCACGACGAAGGATTCTCGCGCGTCGTCGACCGCGGTCGCGTGACGTGTGCACCCGAGCTGGGGTATTCGGCCCATGTGGACGTGCGCGGCCTGGAGCCGGACCGGTGGTACTTCTATCGGTTCACATTGCCGGAGGGTGGCAGCCCGGTGGGGCGACTCAGGACGACGCCCGCGCCGGGCGCCCGCCGCCCCCTCGACTTCGCCTTCGTGTCCTGCCAGCACTGGGAGCAGGGGCTGTTCACGGCGTTCGACCACCTGGCCGCCGAGGAGGTGTCCCTGGTCGCGCACCTGGGGGACTACATCTACGAGACCGCGGCCTACCAGGACCGGGTGCGGGCGCACCATCTCTTCGAGGTCGTGACCGTCGAGGACTACCGGAGCCGGTACGCCCAGTACAAGAGCGATCCTGCGTTGCGCGCCGCGCACGCGGCCTGCCCGTGGATCGTCACATGGGACGACCACGAGGTCGACAACAACTATGCGGGGCTCGTCGGTGAGAACGAGTTCGAGAGCGAGGAGCAGATGAGGCTTCGCCGGGCCGCCGGGTACCAGGCCTGGTGGGAGCACCAACCCGTGCGGGTGCCGCGCGCGCGCTCCTGGGCGGACCTTTCGATCACCCGCTCGCTGGACTGGGGCGCGCTGGCCCGTTTCTGGGTCCTGGACACCCGCCAATATCGCTCCGACCAGGCGTGCGGCGATCGGACGCAGCCGGTACCGTGCGGAACCTGGTCGGATCCTTCGCGCGGGCTGCTGGGAGAGGATCAGGAGCGGTGGCTGACCACGGGGATGCGCGCGGCTCCCTCCACGTGGCAGGTGCTGGCGCAGCAGGTGATGATGGCCCCGTTCGACCGGGCTCCCGGCGAGCCGGTGTCGGTGTCGATGGACCAGTGGAGCGGTTATCCAGTGGCCCGGGATCGTCTGCTGGCGGCGCTCGCGGAAAGGCCCGGGCGCACCGTGGTCATCACGGGCGACATCCACGCCAACTTCGTAAACGACCTTCGCTCCGGATTCGATCGACCCGACCGCCCGGTCGTGGCTACCGAGTTCGTCGGCACGTCGATCAGCTCCGGCGGGGACGGCGGCGACGCGTGGGATTTCGTCGCGCGCGTCGCTCCGGACAATCCACACCTGCATTGGCAGAACAACCGCAGGGGCTACGTGCGTTGCCACGTCACCGAGGACGCCTGGGTGAGCGACTACAGGACCGTGCCCTTCGTCAGTCGGCCCGGAGCGCCCGTGGAAACCGCTTCCAGCTGGCGGTCGGAGTTGGGTCGCCCGGGCGTCGAACGGATCGGGTAGGCCGGCCGGACCCCGGCGAGTCCGCTTGCGCGCCGGTGCGGGTCGTGGGGACCTTGCGGGGCGACCGACTCATGCCGGAGCCCCACCATGTCCCTTCGCCCGATCCGCGCCGCGATGTTCTTCGGCGCTCTGTTCGCCTCCACCCATGCCGCCGCGGCTCAGGGGACGCGCCTCCTGCGCCAGCCCACCCTCAGCGCAGATGAGGTGGCGTTCACCTACGGCGGCGACGTCTGGGTCGCGGATCGGGAGGGGGGCAGAGCACGTCGCCTGACAAGCACGGCGGCCATCGAGAGCGACCCGCACTTTTCACCCGACGGTCGCTGGATCGCCTTCTCCTCGAACCGCTCCGGTACGGCGGCGGTGTACGTCGTGGCGATCGACGGGGGGGAGCCGACGCGCCTGACCTGGTATCCGGCGCCGTCGTACGTGCGGGGGTGGACGCCCGACGGCACCCGGGTGCTGTACTCCTCGACGAGGGGCACGGCGCCGACCGGCTACGAGCGCCTCTGGACCGTGGCCCGCACCGGTGGCCCGTCCACGCTGCTTCCGGCGCCGTGGGGCCACGATGCGTCGTTCTCAGCCGACGGGCGGCGGCTCGTGGTGGACCGCGTGGATCGTTGGGACTGGGAGTTCAGGTCCTACCGCGGAGGCCAGAACACACCGCTCACGATTCTCGATCTCGGGACTCTGGAGGAACGACGCCTGCCGAACGAGCGGACCACGGACCGCTTCCCTGTATGGCGTGGCGACCGGATCTACTTCGTGTCGGATCGGGACTGGGCGATGAACGTGTGGTCGTTCGAGGTCTCGTCGGGCGCCTTGGAGCAGATCACGCACTTCGCGGGCGCGGAGATCAAGGAGATGAGCGGCGGACCGGATGCTCTCGTCTTCGAACAGGACGGGTATCTCCACACCCTCGACCCGGCCACGGGCGGCAGCCAGCGACTCGAGATCGAGGTCAGCGGGGACTTTCCCTGGGCCGAGCCCCGCTGGGAGGACGTGGCCCCACGCGCGACGGCGGCGTCGTTGTCCCCCACTGGGAAGCGGGCCGTCATGGAGGCTCGCGGCGAGATCTTCACCGTCCCCGTGGAGCACGGGGACGCGCGCAACCTGACCCGCAGCTCCGGGGTGGCCGACCGCGCGGCGGTGTGGTCGCCGGACGGTGACAGCGTGGCGTGGTTCAGCGACGACGGGACCGGATACAAGCTGGCGGTGGCACCGCAGGACGGCCTGGGCGAGGCGCGTCGGCTCGACATCGGCGAGTCGAAGATGGCCTGGGAAGCGGCGTGGTCCCCGGACGGGAGCAGGATCGCTTTCGTAGACGACGACGTTCGCGTACGTGTCGTCGAGCTCCAGTCGGGCCGCTTGGCCACCGCCGACGTGGGTGGCACGAACCTCGAGCGAGGCGCGATGGGTCTCGTCTGGTCGCCCGATTCTAAATACCTGGCATACGCGAAGACGCATCCCAACGGCTTCCGGCGGCTGGTGGCCTGGTCGGTGGACGGCGGTGGCCCGGTTCCTCTGACGGACGCCATGGCCGACGCTACGGCACCGGCCTGGGACCGCGACGGCAGACACCTCTGGTTCCTGGCGAGCACCGACCTCGCGCTGGGCTCCGGGTGGGCGAACACCAGCGCGATCCGCAGCGCGCCGACCTACGGTGCCTACGTCATGGTCCTGCGGGCGGACGATCCGACCCCCTTCCCCCCACGCAGCGACGAGGAGGGCGCCGGGGGCCAGAAGGAGGGCGAAGCGCCTCGTCCCGGGCCCGGGGCTCCGCCCGTTGCCCACAACGACACCGGGACCGTACAGGTCCGTATCGACATGGACGGCCTCGGGCGTCGCGTCGTGGCCGTGCCCATGCCTACAGCCCGATACGCCGTCACGGTCGCGGGACCCGAAGGGACGGTGTTCATCGGTGAGCGCGGGGACGGACCGGGGCTGACTCTGCACAAGTTCTCCCTCGAAGACCGGGAGTCGAGCGTGTTCCTGCGGGGCGTCAGCTCGGTCTCCGTGTCGGACGACGGCACGAAGATGCTTCTCCGGACCGGCCGGGCATGGCGGGTCGTCGACACGGGCCGGCGACCGGAAGAAGGCAACGGGACGCTCTCGTTCCAGCTCCGCATGCTCCTCGACCGGCGCGCCGAGTGGGCCCAGATGTTCGACGAGGCATGGCGCTACGAGCGTGACTACTTCTACGACCCGGGCATGCACGGCAACGACTGGGATGCCGTGCGTGCGCGCTATCGTCCACTGGTCGAGCATATCCGCCATCGCTCCGACCTCAGCTACGTGCTGGATATGGTGAACGGGGAGCTCTCCGTGGGGCACAGCTTCGTCTTCGGCGGCGACATGCCCGCCGTAGACACCTCGCGCGTCGGACTCCTCGGGGCAGACCTCGTGGCGGACGGTGGGCGCTGGAGGATCGAACGCATCTACACCTACGAGAGCTGGAACCCCAACCTCACCGCGCCACTGGACCGAGCCGGGATGCGGGTCGCGGAGGGCGACTATCTGGTCGGTGTGAATGGCGAGGAGCTCACGGCCTCCGAGGACCCGTACCGCCTCCTGGACGGGACCGTAGGTGTGCAGACCGTGTTGCACATCAACGATCGGCCGAGCTTCGAAGGAAGCTGGACCGAGACGGTGGCGCCCATCGGTAGCGAGGGCGCCCTACGACAGCGAGCCTGGGTGGAGGACAACCGGAGGACCGTCGACGAGCTCTCGGGCGGTCGTCTGGCATACGTATGGGTCCCGAACACCGGGGGCAACGGTGTGGTCTCGTTCGACCGGTACTTCTTCGCGCAGCAGGACAAGGCCGGGGCGGTCATCGACGAGCGCTTCAACGGAGGCGGAAATCTCGACGACTACATGGTGGACTACATGACGCGCTCGCTTCGCGCCGCCATCACGAACGAGGTACCGAACGGGCGTCCGATCCGACTCCCCCAAGGCGTGCTCGGACCCAAGGTACTGCTGATCAACGAGCTGGCCGGGTCGGGTGGCGACTTCTTCCCCTGGGCCTTTCGCCAGCAGCAGGTGGGGCCGCTCATCGGTGCGAGGACCTGGGGGGGGCTCGTGAAGTCGTCCGTCCACTATCCACTGATCGACGGGGGTGCGCTCACGGCACCCGACAACGCCGTCTTCGACCCGATCAACGGCCGCTGGATCGCCGAGAACGAGGGTGTGCCTCCGGACATCGAGGTCCTCCTCGACGCCCGCTCCGTGGCCGCGGGGCGTGATCCCCAGCTCGCGCGGGCGGTCGAGGAGGCCCTCCGCCTACTGGGGCAGCAGGGTCCGGGCACGTTTGCGCCGCCCCCCTTCCCGCGGCCGTCCCGCAGGCCCGGAGGCCCCTGAGCGCAGTCGCCTCAGCGGCCCGGCTCCAGCCCCAGGATCTCCATTTTCCGTGTGGCGCGCACGAGGCTCAGGAACTCCGCGCGGTACCCGCCGGGATCCGCGCCCAGCGCTCCGGCGGCAAGCAGCTCGACCTCGCCGAGCGTGTATGCTCCGCAGTGCTCCGAGCCCCTGAGGAGCATGCCCCACGCGGCCACCGCCGTCGCGAAGCGGACGTTTTCCGACGCGGGCCGGTCCTCACGACCCTCCACGACCGGATGGGTCAGCAGTTCGCTGCGCTTTCCCGAGGGTCGCTTGTAACGCAGCTTCACGAAGAGCAGCTCGGCCGAGTCGCTGGCGGGACCGGGTGCTGGAGAGCCTCCGTAGCGCAGGTCACCGACGTCCCGAACCTCTACCGGGCTCTCCACCCCCGACGGCACGACCTCGTACAAGGCCGTGACCGAATGCCCGGCCCCCAGCTCGCCCGCGTCCTTGCGGTCGTCGTCGAAGTCCTCGGCGGCCATGATCCGGTTCTCGTATCCGATGAGCCGGTACGCCGCGACGCGCGCCGGGTTGAACTCGACCTGGATCTTCACGTCCTTCGCGATGGTGAGCAGAGTCCCACCCATCTCCTCGACGAGAACCTTCCGCGCCTCGAGCGCGCTGTCGATGTAGTGGTAGTTGCCGTTCCCGTGGTCGGCGAGCTTCTCCATCTTGGAGTCCTTGAGATTCCCCGTGCCGAAGCCCAGGACGGTCAGGAACGTGCCCTGTTCACGTCTTCCTTCGATGAGCCGGACCATCTCGGCGTCGCTGGAAGGGCCCACGTTGAAGTCGCCGTCGGTGGCGAGGATCACGCGGTTGTTTCCCTCGCGCAGGTGGTTCCTCGCGGCGACCTTGTAGGCGAGCTCGAGCCCGGCACCTCCGGCGGTTGAGCCGCCCGCCTGCAGCCGCTCGATGGCTTCCCGGATCGCGTCCTTCCGGCTTCCGGGCGTGGGTTCCAGCACCAGTCCGGAGGCGCCGGCGTACACGACGATGGCGACCCGGTCCTGCGGCCTGAGTTGATCCACCAGCATGCCGAAGGCCGTCTTGAGCAGGGGGAGCTTGTCCGGGCTGTTCATCGACCCGGACACGTCGAGCAGGAACACCAGGTTGTTGGGCGGCATCCGGCTCACGTCGACCTCTGTGCCCTTCAGGCCGATGCGAACCAGACGGTGCAGCGGCTGCCACGGCGCCGCGATGACCTCGGTGGCGACCGAGAACGGAACGTCGCCGGTCGGCGCGGGGTCGTCGTACGTGAAGTAGTTGACCAACTCCTCGATGCGCACGGCGTCCACCGGCGGCCTGCGTCCCTCGCGGATGAAGCGGCGCACGTTCGAGTACGATGCCCTGTCGACGTCGATGGAGAACGTGCTGAGCGGATTGGAGAGCACCGCG
The DNA here is from genome assembly GCA_003248075.1 of Gemmatimonadota bacterium. Lineage (GTDB taxonomy): Bacteria > Gemmatimonadota > Gemmatimonadetes > Longimicrobiales > Gaopeijiaceae > SZUA-318. The sequence continues at coordinate 102,532 of QJYK01000128.1, forward strand.
AGGAATGGATTCTCGTCGATGAAGTCGTACGACTCGGTGTTGAAGTCGCCCCGGCCTCGGCGCCACTCCCGCGCCGGTGCGGCCAATGCCGCGGGAAAGGCAGCCGCGACCCGACCCGCGACCGCTTCCGAAGCCACGGCGATTTTCAGCTGATCGAGCGTGACGGCGACCGGCGTCAGAGCGAAGTCGGCGACCGTGGCGCCATCGACGAGCGTGACCGTCCGGGTCGCCTCGGCGTAGCCCAGCATCCGGACCCGAAGTGTGACGGTGCGTCCTACCCAGCCGTCGCCCAGTTGGAGCGACCAACGTCCGGCGTCGTTCGTCGAGGCGGAGAGCGCGGAACCGTCGAGAGAGATCAGGGCGCCGGCGAGCGGACGACCGGCTGTGGCGTCGGTGACCCGCCCGACCAGCGACGCGGCGCGGGGAGGCGTCGAGGGCCCGGGCTCCGTGATGGGGTGCGGGGGGGAGCCGAGCCACGTGAGCAGGGTCAGGACGAAGGCACGTGCGTACATGGGAGCCCCCTCGAATCGGAGTCGCGCGGCCGGATCGGACCGTCCGTGCCGTTACCCGTTGGACGTGCGGGCGGCGCGACATTGCACACTCCCCGGGGGGACCGGCTGAACCCGCGGCTCTGGACCGCGTGCGACCCGGCGTCGCCCGATCGGCTCAGAAGAGGGTGAACTGCCTCGTGTACTTGACGATCAGGCCACGGGTGACTGGCTCGCCGAAGTCGCGCAGACGCTCGGCGTTGCGCGCGTCGTTGTAGACCACGTAGAGCCCCGTGCCGGCCGTGCTCAGCCACGCGAAGCGCACGTTGGCCGACCAGACGTCGGCCTGATCCGAGTACTGCATGAGCGACTGCACGAAGATCCTCGGCGTGAAGAAGTACGCCAGGCGGAGCCCGAGCAACGTGGTTTCGAAGTCCCCCTCGGGGAGGCGGACGATGTTATGGTCGACCAGAAGCGAGGTGGACAGGATCTCGCCACGTCGATACGTGAACGTGACGTTCCCGCCGTACTTGTTGCCCGTGTAGAAGCCGCCGAGCTCGGCGCGCCCCAGGAACGAGAATGGGCGACTGGGATCGGATCCGTAGTCCCAGCCGTTGATCCAGCTTCGGTACGAGCCCACCGGGATGAAGATGCCGGGTGATACCTCGAAGGGCTCCTTCAAGCCCTCGTCGGCGACGTCGAGCTCGGGTCCGAAGCGACCGCCGCCCTCGAACTTGAGCTCGGCGTCCAAGTGCAGATACCCGGTCTCCACGAAGCCGTCGAAGTCCTCGTACCGGCGATACGTGATGTGCGGGTTGGACTCTCTCAGCCACGAGATGTTCGGAAACCGGAAGATCCGCTCCTGATTGATCTCGATATGCCGGTATCCGACGCGGTCGACGAAACCGACTTCGGGATTGAAGTCCTCACCGATCTGCATGATGCGGATGCGGCCGGGCCACACCTGACTGTCGTGCGTGATCAGGACGGTCAACCCGGCATCCCGGCCGTCGAGTCCAGGGGTCTCCGTGCGCGCGAGCCACGCGTCGACGGTCCAGGCCTGGCCGATCCCGAGGCGCCCGTCGAGCCCGTACGTCCGATTCACGTCCGCGCCGTCGTGGGTCGCCCGCCTCTGGATGAAGATGGCTCCCGCCCGAGACCGGTTCGGGAGCTCCTTGGTCGCCCTGGCCACCGAGTACGCGTTCTCGTCGACGACCCCCTCGACCTGGTCGGTGAAGATCTGCATGAGGCCGACGCCGAGCCCGGCCACCCGCCCGCTGAGCCTTCCGCCGCCCAGGATCGGGACGGGGGTCCCCGAGCTGATGCCGATGCGGCGGGTGAAGAAGAGGTCGGCGGCCTGCGGTGTTCCGGCGCTGAACAGGCCCGCGTTCTCGAGGAAGAACGGACGCTTCTCCGGGAAGAAGAGCGGGAAGCGGGTGAGGTTGGTCCGCTGCTCGTCGACCTCCACCTGGGCGAAGTCCGTGTTCGCGGTGAGGTCCAGCGTGAGCGAGCCGAACGAGAGCTTCGCGTCGGCTCCGAATTCCTTCGGGTAGCTCGTCTCGGCGGGTTCCACGACCCAGCTTCGGTCCGCCGATCCCAGGACGAAGGGCGTGACCGTGCCCGCCCGTTGGGCCGGGAGCTGAAGGCCCGCGAGATCGCCTGCCTGGGAGAGACGCATCAGGTTGAATTGCCTGGAAACCGGCGACCAGAAGGCCTCTTCGTTCCTGCGCCGGATCCGGCGAACGAGGTTCATGCCCCAGGTCTGGTCAGCGGCGGACCCGTAGCGGAGCGTCGAGAAGGGGATGCGCATCTCGGCATACCAGCCCGACTCATCACGCGACGTGGCGACCGACCAGCTACCGTCCCAGTTGACGTTCAGGCCGCCCATGGAGCCGGCCTGCTGTCGGTTCTGCCCGCGCTGGAAGACTCCGCCGCCGGTACCCTCTTTGACGACCTGGGCGTCGTACTCGATGCCGGCGGGGGTGGTCGAGAAGATGAAGCCATTCTGACGGTCCCGGTACGTGTCCAGGATCACGCCGAAGTAGTCGCCCTGCTCCAGGTCCGCGTCACGGATGCGCTCCCCGTACACGATCCCGTCCGGCGTCCCGTCATACAGCCAGGCGCCGACGTAGAGCGCCTCCCCGTCCATCAGGATCCGCACCTCGGTCCGCTCGGAGACAGGTCGTCCCTCGACCGGCTCCCGTTGAACGAACCCCGCGACCGGCTCCGCGGCCCCCCATGCCTCGTCGTCCAAGAGGCCGTCGATCACGGGCGGCCGGTCGGTCGCAACCGGACGGGTCATGGGTCGCGCACCTCCCCCGTTCGATTGCGCGCCGAGTGGCACGGCGAGCAGCAACGCGAGCGAGCAAGGGATGCCGAGGAGGCGCCGTGGCATGGGGCTTCGCCGGATGGGGTCCGGGTTTCGAGGGCCGAGGGGGCGGAAGGATACCACGATTGCGATGTCGCGTGAAGAGGAGGCGACGTCGAGCGAGGCAGGAGGCGCTCACGCCAGGATGTATTGTAACAAGGTGGCGACGAAAGCTTCACAATTCCTGATTGATTTCGTAACTAGGACATGGAGGTTTGGATCCCACCGGAGCGGAGGTGGTGGGCATGGCGAGGACGAAATGGGCCCTCAGGGGCATGATCGGATTCCTGGCCGCGGCCACGACGGCGTGCGCGTCGGCTGCCAACCCTTGGTCCACCCACGAGCAGGGAGCCGATCTGAAGCGAGCGCTCGCGGACCGGGGTCGGATGTGCGACGTGGTTCTTCTCAACGGAACCGAACGGACGGTCGAGGCCTTCGTCTCGGTGCCTGGCTCGCCTCGCTCGTTGGGTGTGCTCAACGCCGGCCAGAGTATCCAGTTCGGGGTCGCCTGCAGCTCACGACGGGTCTTCACCGAGGCGGTTTCGAGAGACCTGGACTCGGCCGAGGGGATGCGCTTCCGTAAGGGAGCGCTGCTCGATGTCGCGAAGGCGACGCGGCTACGGCTGACACCGGGCGACCTGGTGCGCTGGTAGCTCTAAGCGCGGAACGGTCGTTCGACAGACTACCCCCGGCTCGGCCTCGGTTCGGATAGCCCGTCTCAGGTCCCGACCACGCTCACGCTCAAGATCCGATCGCGCGCACGCGTATCGGAGTCGATGAGCACGACCTGCTGCCGAGCGGCGCGCGGCCCTCGCGGATCGGGAGGGCGAGCGACGGGCCGACCACCGACGCGCGGACGTGACTGTGTCCATTGTCGTCGTGCCACGCTTCCTCGTGCCGGTACCGGGCGTGGCGTGGTGCGAGGCGCTCCGCCTGTCGCCACCCTTTCGGACGGTCCCCGCCGGAACGACCTTGGCCGCCCTTCAGCCCTCGACCAGGCGGCGCGCATGCCGACGTCCACAGGATACGACCCCAGGCTGGGCACGTTCGACGCGACGATGGTCGTCGTCGGCGGAATCGTCGGCGCCGGGATCTTCCTCAATCCGGCGATCGTGGCGCAGCGGGTGCACAGCTCGGGGGCTGTGCTCCTGGCATGGGCCATCGGAGGCGGGATCGCGCTCCTGGGGGCGCTCTGCTTCGCGGAGCTGGGAGCGCGCCTCCCCCGCGCCGGCGGTGGCTACGTGTATCTCAGGGACGCCTTCGGTCCGTTGCCGGCATTCCTCTACGGGTGGACCCAACTCCTGGTGATCAACACCGGCGGGATCGCCGCCGTGGCCATCACGTTCGCGAGTTACTCCGCGGATGTAATCGGACTCTCGGGCGCCGCGATCCGACCGTTGGCCGTGGGCGCCATCGTCTTCTTGACGGGCGTCAACGCGGCGGGCGTCCGCTTCGGTGCCTGGGTGCAGAACGCGTTCACGCTCCTCAAGCTCGCGGCCCTCGCGCTCCTGGTGGCTGCCGGCGTGTACCTCAGGGTCGCCTCGGATGGAACCGGCGTGCAGGCCCCCGAGGCGGGCGAGGGCGGCGTGACCGTCATGGCCATGGGGGCCGCCCTGGTCGCGGTAATCTTCGCGTACGGGGGCTGGCAGATGGCCAACAACGTCGCCGAGGAGATCCGGGATCCGGAGCGCCGTCTTCCGGTGGCGCTCGTCACGGGTGTGGCCCTCGTGGTCGTCGTGTACCTGGCCGCGAACGCCGCGTACCTGGCGGCGCTGGGCCCCGCGGGGCTGGCTGCGAGCAATGCCCCAGCAGCGGACGCGCTGCGCGCCGCGGCCGGCCCTTGGGGCGGCGCGGCGATCGCGGTCGGGGTCGCGTGCTCGACGTTCGGGATCCTGAACGTGTTCGTGATGGCGGCGCCCCGCATCTATCAGGCGATGGCGGCGGACGGGATCTTCTTCGCGTCGGTGGCGCGTCTGAACCCCCGCACCCGGACGCCCAACGCCGGGCTGTGGATTCAGGCGGCCTGGGCGGTGGCGCTCACGCTGTCCGGCACCTACGGGCAGCTGCTGGATTGGGTGGTGTTCGGAGATTGGATCTTCTTCGGTGCGATCGTGGCTACCCTGTTCGTGTACCGCAGACGAGACATGCGCGGCACCGGTGACGTGACAGGGCGTTACCGCCTCCCGGCGTACCCACTGGTACCCGCGCTGTTCGTGGCCGCCGCCGTCTTCGTCGTCATCAGCTCGATCGTGTCCAACCCCCGTAACGCGCTCTGGGGGACGCTGCTGATCGCTGCGGGCGCGCCCGCCTTCACGCTCTGGCGTACGCGCGTACGCGCAGCCTGAGCGCGGTCATTCGGCCCGTAGCGCCTCGACGGGATCGATCCGCGCGGCCCTGACGCCTGGTGCCAGAGAGGCCAGCATGGACGCCGCCGCCAGGAAGAACGCCGTGCCTCCGATGGTGACCGGGTCCGCACGACTGACGCCGAACAGGTAGCTCTCGACGAAGCGCGAGCCCAGCCAAGCGAGCACGAATCCCAGAGTTCCGCCCCACACGGCGAGGCGCACCCCCTGCTTCAGGACGAGGCCGAGCACCGACTGACGCTCGGCGCCGAGGGCCTTTCGGATCCCGAGCTCCCGCGTGCGGCTCGCCACGCTGCGCGCGGTGACGCCGTAGATGCCCAACAGGGCGAAGACTGCCGCAAGGGCCGAGAATACAGCCACGAGACGGGCGCGGTAGCGTTCGGAAGCCAACTCGGAGCTCAGGTTGACGGTCATCGGCTGGATGGCCACGACGGCGATGCCGGGGTCGACCTCCTGTATTCGCTGGCGCAGCGCCGGGACCAGCGAGCGTGGGTCCGTCCCCGCGCGGACGACGAGCTGGCCGTAGTACTGACCCGACTGGCGCCGCGGCACATAGAAGGCCAGGTCGGTACCCCGGTCCAGCGACTCGTCGCGCACGTTCTCCACCACGCCGACCACGGTGGTCGGACGCCCCCAGTAGCTGACCTGCTTCCCCACGGCGGATTCGTCCCCGAAGGCGAGACGCGCGACGCCTTCCGAGATCACCATGGTCGCGGGCGCATCCACCTGGTCCTCGAGCTCGTCGAACGCCCTCCCCTCCAGGATCCGCATCCCCATGACGTCGAAGTAGTCGTAGGAGACGAAGCGTCGCTCGGCGATGAGGGGCTCGCCCACGTAGCCCTCGGGCGAGATGTCGTTGTTCCCCATATCTCCGGTCAGGGGCACGTTGGAGGTGAATGCGGCACCCGACACGCCCGGCAGGGCCGCCACTTCCTGCTGCAGACGGTCGTAGTAGGCGAGCTGTGCCGTCGACTGCCGCTCGACGTCCTCCATGCCAGCGAGCACGCGGTCGAAGGGGATCGACAGCCGGACCATGATCAGCTCGTCGAGGGCGTACCCGGTCTGGACGTTCGACAGGGCGAGGACGGTCCGGCCCAACAGCCCGGCGCCGACCAGGAGCACCGTGGCCAGCGAGAGCTCGCCCGCGACCACCATCCCCTGGATGCGCGCACGGCCCTTCAGCGAGCCCCCGCGGGTCCCGCCGAGGCTGCGCTGCCCATCGGTGCGTGAGAAGATCAGCGCCGGGGCCAGCCCGAAGAGGATGCCGCACGATGCCGCGAAGACCGTCGCGGCAAGGAGGGCGCGACCATCCACGGTCGCGGAGGCGATCCGGGGCACCCCGGTCGGCGCCAGGAAGACGAGGCCCCGGAGCGCGAGGCTCGTCAGGCCGACGCCCACCGCCGCGGCCAATCCGGCCAGCACCACGCTCTCCGTGAGGAGCTGCTGGGCCAGGCGACGTCGCCCGGCACCGAGCGCCCCACGGACCGACAGCTCGTGCTCCCGGTCCAGGGCCGCCCCCAGCAGGAGCACCGCCACATTGCCGCAGGCCACCAGGAGCAGGACAAGCGCGGCGCCCGCCAGGAGCATGAGGGGGCCCCGCACCCGGCGGGTCTCGTCGCTTCGTCGATCGAAGACGTTGATGGCGTGCTCGCCGTGACCGACATCGTCGGGCGCCGCCGTGTTGAACGCCACCGTCAGCGCGGCGGCGGCCGCCTCGGGCGTCACGCCCTCGGCGAGTCGGCCCAGCGCGTAGTGACTGTGGTTTCCGCGGTTCTCTCCTGGAGGCATGAGCCTCCATGCGTCGACGTTCCATCCGGCGAGCTCGAAGGCGCGGGGTAGGACGCCGACCACCTGCATGCCCTCACCCAGCTCGAGCACCCGACCCACGATGTCCGGGTCGCGGCCGAACCGACGCTCCCAGAAGCCTTCGGTGATGAGGAGGACCGCCGCCTGATCGCGCTCCTGCTCCTCTGTGAACAGGGAGCCCCGGAGCGGCTGGACGGGGAGGACGTGGGTGAAGAGCGCCGCGCTGGTCGCCGCCATGGGGACGCGTTCGGCCGGCCCGTCGTTCCGGGCGAGAATGCCGCCGGAGTAGGCCAGGATCGCCACGCTCTGGAGAACGTCACCACGGTTGTCCCTGAGGTCCGCGAACTCGGGGTAGGAAAACGTGCCCCGTTCGGCCGCCGCACCCAGGGTCGGATGCCCCCTGAGCGAGGGGTTCGTCGGATAGATGGAGACGATCCGGTCAGGCTCGGGAAAGGGGAGAGGCCGCAACAGGACCGCGTCCACGACCGAGAACATGGCCGTGCTCGCGGCGATCCCCAGCCCGAGGGTGACGACGGCGAGGAAGGCGGGGAGGGGCCGGTGGCGGATCGCGCGAAACGCGAAGCGAACGTCCTGGCCGAGCGATTCCATGAGCGATCTCCGTGCGGCCCCGCGTCGAGGGGTCCCGGGTCCGGGTTCTGGAGCGAGGAGGCGGGAGCGGAGAGCCGTGGCCAGGGCGCCGCCGAGCTCGATGGACCAGGCGCGGACGAGGCCGGACGCGCCCCTGGCGGCGCGATGCCGCTCCCGGAAGATCGAGATCATCTCGGATCCCGCCCGACGCCGGAGCCAGCCGGGCAGAAGCATCAGGACGATCCTGAACAGGATGACCCCGAGCCGCTCGGTCACACCGACACCCCGTTCCCGCATCCGTTCACGACCTGACCGTACCGGTCACAGGCGGCCCGACGCGCGCGGCGCGGGCGACGCCTACGATCTGCGCCAGGCGTTCCACTTCCGCCCGAAGGACCCGCTCACCGAGCCCCGTGATCCGGTAGTACCGGCGTCTGGCGTCCGCGTCCTCGTCGGGTGCCGGGATCTCCTCGATCAGGCCGCGCTCCTGCATGCGCGTCATGGCGAGGTAGAGCGATCCCGAGCTCGGGCTCGACGTCCCGCTGGTGAGCTCTTCGATGCGCTTGATGATGGCCCAACCGTGACGGTCTCCTTCGGCGAGGGCCAGAAGAACGTGCAGCGGCAGGTGCGCCAGGGGCAGGTGAGCGGAGAGATCGGCGTCCATCCGTGGCCTTCCGTAGTGTTCGGTCAAATAGATTTATAACGAATCTATTTGCATCGAACTGTACGTCAAGAGCCGAGCTGCTCTCGGAGCGAGCGGGCCCGTGCGGGGACGCCCGCGACCGGTCGGGTCAGGACACCACGGCCCCTCCCCGGTTCGGGTTCTTCACGTAGCGGTCGAACCAGGCGATGAATCGGGCCCACATATCCAGCTTGTTCTCGATGGCGCGCGGCGTGTGCGACTCGTAGGGGTATTCGTAGAGCACCGCATTCTTCCCGAGGATGGTGAGCGCCGAGATCATGCGCCGGGACTGGATGGGGAAGGTGCCGGTGTTGTTGTCGTCGCCCCCGTGGTACATGAGCAACGGCGTGTCGAGCTGGTCGGCCTTGAAGAAGGGCGACATCTCGACGTACGTCTGCGGCGCCTCCCAGATCGAACGCCGCTCCGATTGGAAGCCGTCCGGGGTGAGCGACCGGTTGTAGGCGCCGTCACCGGCGATGCCCGCCTTGAAGAAGGGCGCGTTGGCGAGGATGTTCGCGGTGGCGAAGGCGCCGTAGCTGTGGCCACCGTGCCCGATGCGATCGATGTCCACCACACCCAGCTCGTCGACTGCGCGTATGGCGCCATACATCGCGTCCACCAGATTCCCGATGTAGGTGTCGTTGTAGTTTTCGCCGATGAT